>JASLNQ010000058.1:9886-10133 GCA_030745955.1 Dehalococcoidia bacterium
ATTTATCGCCAGCATCCTTAAACAGGAGGGCGTTACTGAAATGGCGTGCTTCCCGAGCAACGCCCTGATTGAGGCCGTAGCGAATGAAGGCATCAGGCCTGTGATGTTCAGGCAGGAGCGTGGTGCGATTATGGCGGCTGACGGCTATAGCAGGATGAGCGCCGGCCGAAAGTTCGGCGTCGTTGCCATGCAGCATGCCGCGGGTGTAGAAAACTCGGTGGGGGGCCTTTCGCAGGCGTTCAGCGAC
>JASLNQ010000059.1 GCA_030745955.1 Dehalococcoidia bacterium
TGCGGCCTTCGAACGGTGGTGGTCGAAGCCGACAGCGGCGCCATCGGCGGCAAGGACTCCCAGGAGTTCATTGTCCTGGCGGACAGTGGAGAGGACGAGGTGGTCCTCTGCTCCGGGGGCGACTACGCCGCCAACATGGAGAAGGCGGAGTTCATCAAGACCGAATTTCCCCAGGAAGAACTCGGCACGGTCGAAGAATTTGCCACCCCGGGCGTGAAGACCATCGAGGCGCTTGCGAAGATGGAAGGCGTGCCGCGATCGAGGACCGCCAAGGCCGTTTTCTACAGCGCCGCCGACGAGGTGATAATCGTTACGATCCGGGGTGATTACGATGTCAACGAAACGAAGCTGCGAAACCTGCTTGGTGGTACCGAGCCCCGGCTGGCGACACCCGAGGAAGTGAAGGCCGCCGGCCTGGTCGCCGGATCGGCTTCGGCGGTTGGGCTCGACCATATCAAGAGCGTTGTCGACGATTCCATCCCGATGGGTGCGAACTATCTTGCCGGGGCCAACAGGGAGGGCTTCCACCTGCGGAATGTCAATCTTGGCCGCGATTTCAAGGCCGATATTCTCGGTGATATTGCCGAAGCCAGGGAAGGCTATGCATCACCCGACGGCAGGGGAAAGCTGGTTGCCAGGCGCGGGATCGAAATCGGGCACGTTTTCAAGCTCGACAACACCTACTCGTCGAAAATGGGCGCTACTTACACCGATGAAGACGGCGGCCAGAACGACATCCTGATGGGCTGCTACGGCATTGGTGTCGGACGACTGCTGGCAGCTGCCGTGGAGGCGAACCACGACGACTTCGGCATGGCCCTGCCGCAGGCGATAGCCCCGTACGACATCTACCTGGCGGGTCTGAACCTCAACGATGCCGATATTTCGGGTAAGGCGGAAATGCTTTACGAAACGCTGCAAGACGCAGGCTTCGAGGTCCTCTTCGACGACCGCGACGCACCCCCCGGCGTGAAGTTCAAGGATGCCGACCTGATGGGTATACCGGCCAGGGTGGTGATCAGTTCCCGGAGCCTCGGGAACGGTGGGGTAGAGGTGAAGGACAGGACGGCGAAAGACTCCGAGATAGTGGTCGAGGCCGACGTGGTAGAGGCAGTGCGTAGAATTCTTGGTTAGGGCCTGCCCTTCCCGCTCCGGTGCTGCCATCACCGACTCGTACGTTGCCCTCGTCCCGACCGGAGTGGAGGGATCACCAACCAACGCGGGAAGACTCACCGATTCAGCCCGCTCTGGCCCTGCCATCACAAGGTGCATTCACTCGCCACGACGCAAGTTGGTGCCCCAGACCGTGGAATAGAAAACTTACTCGCCGAAACGGCGGCATCCCTCCGCAGGTGTCGGGCAGAGAACAGGGTGGACTCCATCCGGGCAGCACTCACGACGCGGAAGCACCCAAACCCTTCACCACCTCCAGCACCTCGTGGAACGTCTCGAACGGTGAGTGGCCAATTCCCTTCGACTCGCAGACCTCGCGCAAACTCCCTGTTGCAAGCACGATATCGGCCTGGCTCACCACGCACGCGTCTGAAACCCCGTCGCCAATGAACATCACCCGGAAGCCCCTGCGGCGTAACCGCCAGACCCTGTCGCACTTACACATCGCGGTCATACCGCAATCGCGCAACCCACCCGGCATCGTCATTACGCCAAACCCTTGGTCGTCGTAATCGACAACGGGGCGGGCACGTGGAAGATCGCCGAACCCGTTCACTTCCAGGATGGCATCGACGTAGAAGTGCATACCGCTTGAAGCGACCTCGACCGGAATTTCGCGAGACCGGCAAAACTCGACCAGTTCGCCAAACCCCTCGCGTATCGTGGCCCAGTCGACCGATTGCGCGACAGCTTCGGCTTCACGTTCTTCGCGAAGCAGACCGATCTCGTGAGACCACAGTTCCCGAACGTTCATTTCGCCTGCACGATAGCGGTCGAGTGCGGCGTCCCAGCCCGGTTCCGCAAAGTTGATCACGACCTGGTCGCCAATATCGCGAGTGGTGATCGTTCCATCGAAATCGATGAGGACCGCCAATGGCTGATTATTCGCATCCGGAATCACGTTTGTTTGCACCTGTTTCATCGGGCGAAAAAAGACCGTACGTGGTAAGGTTAACCGAGGTAGGGCTCAGTTATTCAAAGAGCTTGACGTTGAGAAGTGGGCGCCGCCCACTTTTTTGGTGTTTGGCGAAAACGTGACTCGGAGGACAGGCGTTGAAGAGTGATCTGCTAGTAGCGGTTACCCAACTCGCCGCGGAACGAAATCTCCCCCAGCCGGTGGTAGTAAAGGCTGTGGAAGCTGCGCTCGCGTCCGCCTACAAGCACGACCCTGCCGCCATGGGCCAGGACGTGATCGTCGATATGGACCCGGTCGACGGCGAAGTCACAGTCTGGACTGTCAGGCACGTTGTCGAAGACGTCGAAGACCCCCTCATGGAGCTGACCGCCGACCAGGCACAGGACCTGCAGGCCGGTGCAATAGTCGGCGATATTATTGAGACCGGTCGACTCGAGTACAACCCGGGACGAATCGCAGCCCAGACCGCCAAGCAGGTCGTCATGCAACGGCTCCGCGAGGCCGAACGGGACATCGTATTTGAAGAGTTCATCGATAAAGAGGGCGAAGTCCTGACCGCCACGGTCCAGCGCGTTGAGTCGCGCTGGGTGACCGTCGACCTCGGGCGTGCCGAAGCCGTCATGCCCCCGACCGAGCAATCGCCGTTCGAGCGCTACCGTCCCGGTCAGCAGTTAAAATTCTTCGTGGTGCAGGTCGGCCGCACGATCCGCGGTCCCGAGATCATCGTTTCGCGAACGCACCCCGACCTCCTGCGGCGCCTGTTCGAAGTCGAGGTCCCCGAGATATTCAGCGGTGTGATCGAGATCAAGGCGATCGCCCGCGAGCCGGGTGCGCGCTCGAAGGTCGCAGTCCACTCGAACCAGGACGGCGTCGACGCCGTCGGCGCCTGCGTGGGCCTGCGCGGAATCCGCATCCAGAACGTCGTGAACGAACTCCTCGGAGAAAAGATCGACGTAATCGAGTGGGATGAAGATCCGATAAAGTTCATTTCAAACTCACTCAGCCCCGCCGTGGTCGACAATGTCGACCTCAAAGAGGAAGAAGAGTCAGCGACGGTGCTCGTCCCCGACCGCCAGCTTTCACTGGCCATTGGCCGGGAGGGCCAGAATGCCCGACTCGCCGCGAAGCTGACCAACTGGCGGATCGACATCCAGGGCACCAGCCAGGTTGTCGAGCCAGAACCAGAGGTTGTCGAGCCTGTTGTCGCAGCGCCTGAATCGACTCCGGATGCTGAGATACCCGCTGCGGCTGCGGTAGCCGTCGGGGAACCCGCCGCAACAGAAACAACCCCTGTTGAGGAGACTGCCGCCGCCCAGACCACAACCGAGATCGCCGCCGAAGTGGTCGAAGTGGTCGAAGGTACCGAAGAGCCGGCAGTACCGGCGGCCGAAGTTGAAACAGCACCGGCTGAAGCACCAGAGCCAGAAGTGGAAGATCCAGCCGACACTGGCGTCGACGCCGAACTGCTCGCTCTTGAAGAAGAACTCGCTGCCCTCGAGCTGGAAGAGAAGGCACGCAAGGAAGCCGAAGCCGCCGAAATACTCGTCATCTCATCCGATGAACTCTGGCAGGTCGACACAGACTCGAGTACCCCCGCGGCCAGCGAGAGCGCTGGCGGGATCAGGTTCGCCGAGGACATCGCCGGATTCCGAGAGACTGACCAGGGCCGTCGTGGTGGTCGTCGCGGCGGCAGTAGCGCACGTAATCGCCGTCGCAGATAATTTCTGGTCGGCTAACGGCGTAAGGCACAGAGAGGTGCCCGATGGCCCAGGCAGAGCGTGTCCCGGTCCGCACTTGTGTCGTTTGCAGGGAACGAAAGCCCAAAGACGGACTTCTCCGGATCGTGCGAACTCCCGGAGGCGAGGTTGTATTTGACCCGACCGGCCGGTTAAACGGGCGGGGAGCGTATGTTTGCAGCGATGCCGATCACTGGGGTGAGGGCGTCAACAGGGGTAAACTGACACACGCGCTGAAATTAGGAATTGACGAATCAACGATGAAGTCGCTCAGCGAAGCCGTTATTGCACACGAGGCTGAGTAGCGGTTCCATCGAGAGGAACGAACTGGTAAATGGCACAACGTCGCGGACAGGGCAACTACAGGCGTCGATCAAATCGACGCAACAACTCTCGTGATGAGGGCAACAGGGTCCCACGCGTCGCAGTCGAAGACAACACGCCGCGGACTCCGGTTGAACTCCCGGCAACTACCACCGTAGGCGAACTGGCCGAAATTCTAGAGATGTCAAACGTCGACACCATCAAGGCCCTGATGCGGTTGGGCATCATGGCCACGGTCAATGAGACCGTCGAGTTCGATGTAGCTGCGAAGGTTGCCGCGTCGTTCAAGATTGGCGTACTGAGGCCCAAAGAACGTGAAGAAAGCACGGCAGCCGTACGAGTTGGCGTCGATGACGCCCTGACAGAGGAAAATGCCACCATCCGTCCACCAGTCGTGACTGTGCTTGGTCACGTCGACCATGGGAAGACAACCCTGCTCGATGCAATTCGAGGGGCAAACGTTGTCGACACTGAAGCCGGCGGGATCACCCAGAGCATCGGTGCCTACCAGGTCGAAAGAGAAGATCAGCTCCTGACATTTATCGATACTCCCGGCCACGCTGCTTTCACACAGATGAGGGCCAGCGGCGCACAGGTGACCGATATCGCAGTCCTGGTTGTCGCGGCCGACGATGGTGTCATGCCGCAGACTCTCGAAGCCATCGACCACGCCCGGGCCGCTGGCGTCCCAATTATCGTGGCGATCAACAAAATGGACGCGCCGGGTGCCGACATCGACCGTACAAACGCTCAGCTTGCCGAACACGAAATCATTGTCGAGTCCTACGGCGGTGAAACTGTAGCCGTCCCTGTATCGGCCCTCAAGGGTGAAGGAATTGACGAGTTACTCGAATCACTCCTCCTGGTCGCTGAAATCCAGGAACTCAAGGCCAACCCCGACCGCCCGGGAATTGGCGTCGTTATTGAATCTCACATGGACCGGTCACGCGGCTCGATCGCATCGGTGCTGGTCCGCTCCGGGGTGGTCCGCACCGGTGACAACGTTGTTGCCGGTACTTTCCGCGGGCGAATCAAGTCGATGGTCAACGGATTCGGCGATATTGTGACGGAGGCGGGACCCTCGACGCCTATCGAGGTGCTTGGCCTGAACGGGACCCCCGCGGCAGGTGATCAGTTCGATGTCGTAGCGAGCGACCGGGAAGGTCGCGATCTCGTCACCACCCGTGAGCGGCTTGCCTCCAAGCGCAAGGAAACGCGGGCCGCAACGACCATGGCCGAGGTTATGCGGCGCGTTCAGCAGTCGGATGCAAAAGAACTGCTGGTGGTGGTCAAGACCGGCAATCATGGCTCAATCGACGCAGTTCAGCGCGCAGTCGAGCAAGTTTCGGGCGACGAGGTCCAGGTCCGGGTGCTATCCGCTTCTTCCGGTGCGATCAACGAAGCCGATATTCTCCTTGCCTCAGCCTCCGACGCAATTGTCATGGGATTCGAAACCACCGTTGAGCCCGGTGCCCGCAAGCACGCCGACGCTGAGGGTGTGACGATCCGTATGTACGACATCATTTACAACCTCGTGGACGAAGTCGTAGACGCTGCACGCAGCCTGCTCGAACCCGAACGCAGGATTGTCGTCACCGGTCATGCCAATATCCTTGAAATATTCCCACATGGCAGACGTGAGCAGATCGCCGGTGTGAGGGTCACCGACGGAGTCTTGAGGCGAGCCGGACGAATGCGCGTGGTACGTCATGGCGAAGAGATCTTCGACGGGGCGATCACCTCGATGCGACACCTCAAGGACAATGTCCGGGAACTTACCAACAACTTCGAGGGTGGTATCAAGATCGACGGGTTCCACGAGTACGAGGAAGGCGACGTTCTTGAGGGCTACGAAATCCAGGTGACCAGGCGATAGGCGCCGGCCATCCTTCGGATTCACCGCCGGGTAGTAAACCCGGTTACCCCCGTCGGCATCCGATCTACCGGCCGCAGGAGTTACGCAAGCAGTGGACAGACGTGGCGAGCGCGTTAATCACACCATTCGGCGCGAGCTCGGACCCCTCATCGAAGACCTGAGCGACCCGCGGTTGTCGCCCATGACATCGGTTACCTCGGTAGAAGTCAACCGTGATCTATCGATCGCCAAGGTGTACGTCAGCGTCATGGGCACCGATGAAGAGCGCGATCTCACCCTCGAGGCGCTGCGCTCGGCCGCGACCCGGCTCAGGATGGAACTTTCGCAGCAAATAGTTATTCGTAAAATGCCCAGGCTGACGTTTATCACCGACAACACGATGCAGTCAGGTGCCGACATGGACCAACTGATCGATCAGGCGATTGCCGAGGACAGCCGACGCCACGCCGACAGGGACGACAGTTGACCGATAAATCGGCAACGACCACGTTCACAGGCGGCTACCTGAATATCGACAAACCGCAGGGCTGGACCTCCACCGACGTTGTCCGCAAACTGAAGGGCGTTACACGGTCGAAAAAAATCGGCCACGGTGGCACGCTCGATCCCATCGCGACTGGCGTGCTGCCCATCTGCATCGGCTCCGCTACGAGGTTCGCAGAAACCCTGCTCCTGGGTACAAAGTCGTATCGAGTGACGGTGAAACTGGGTAGCTCGACCGACACCTACGATTCGACCGGCAAAGAGACCGCAAAAGCCAACTGGTCGGACGTCACTCCCGACCAGGTCGCTGGCGTCCTCGAAGAGTTCACTGGCAAGATCGAGCAGGTGCCGCCTATGTACTCGGCCATCCACCACGGTGGCAAACGACTCTATGACCTGGCGCGCCAGGGCATCGAAGTCGAGCGACCCGCACGAGCGGTTGAGGTGATGCGTCTTGAAGTCGTCGATTTCTCGGCACCGGAACTGGTCCTCGACCTGGAATGCAGCCATGGTTTCTATGCCCGGACGCTGGCCAACGATATCGGCGAGAAATTCGGATCGCACGCCCACCTGTCGGGGCTTGTCCGTACCCATGCCGGGGTTTTTCGGATCGAAGATGCCGTCACGATCGAGCAGGTTATCGAAGAGGCCGAATCGGGCGATTGGCAAGCACTTGCTATGCCCATCGACACGACCCTCCAGCACCTCGGAAAAATCAATCTCAACTCGATGTTCGTCGAAATGGTCCAGCACGGCAGGTCACTCTCCATAGGCGATGTGGGTGTCGCAGGCGAGACGGGAAAATATGAACCGGGAGACAGGGTCAGGGCCTATACGCCGGAAGGCGATCTGCTCGCAATCCTCGTGTTCGAGCCGGAGCGCCTGGGCTGGCGGCCCGAAAAAGTGCTGGCAGCGCTATGAATTCGCCCGGTGAATTCGATGTATCCGTTTCGGGGCATCGGTAAACTTTTGTGCGGCTTTACCGATGGTCGGCCCTGGCAGGCCATACCCCCGGCAACAGACCACCGACCCTGAACATGACGGAATCCTAAATTGCACGATAACCCGCTCGGAATCGTAGCCGAACTCCTCCTCCTGTTGTCGGTCATCCTGATCGCGGCAAAAATCGGTGGTGAAGTCTCCGAGCGTTTCCTGAAAATCCCACCGGTCCTCGGTGAACTCGGTGCCGGAATCCTGATCTCTCCCTTCCTGATCGGCGGCATCCACTGGTTCGGTGGTGGAGCCCTCTTCGAGCTACCGCTCGACGCGGGTGAAGGTCTGCCCGTGGAACCGCAGCTGTTCTTCGTGGCCCAGCTGGCGGCGGTGGTACTGCTGTTTGAAGCCGGACTGGAAACCGATCGCCGGCAATTCATGAAATTCGTGCGGCCGGCGACGGCTGTCGCTGCCGGCGGCGTGATCCTGCCGTTCGTAATGGGCTTTGGCGCGACGGTCATGCTGGGATTCGCCAGTATGGACTCTGTCGACGACATGCTGCCGGCCCTCTTCGTTGGCGCCATCATGACCGCAACATCGGTGGGTATCACGGCGAGGGTGCTGGCCGATATCAGGCGGCTCGATTCACCCGAAGGCGTGACGGTGCTTGCGGGCGCGGTTGTCGATGATGTTCTCGGAATAATCATTCTCGCCATCGTCGTCGGAATCGCAGAAGAGGGATCAGTGACCGCCGGCTCGATAGGAGTCATTTTCCTCAAAGCAGTTGGTTTCTGGCTCGGTCTCATGATCATCGGGTCGCTGGTGTCCAGGTACATTTCGACCGCCGTTTTGTGGTTCAAGAGCGCCGGCGGCACTCTGGTGCTTGCGCTGTCACTCGCGTTCGTGGCGTCGGCCGTAGCGGAGATCTACTTCGGCCTCGCCATGATTATTGGCGGGTACACGATGGGGCTTGCGCTCTCGGGTACCGAGTTGAAGCACCAGGTTGAAGACTCGATGCGCTCGGTGAACAACTTCCTGGTACCGATCTTCTTCGTGGTGATCGGAATGCAGGTCGACTTTACGGCGTTCGGGAGTGGTGACACATCGCTCGCTTCATCACTCGTCTTTGCCGCAGTTTTGACAGTATTCGCGGTTTTCAGCAAGGTAGCAGGCGCCGGGATTCCCGCGCTGTTCGTTGGCTTCAACCGCATCGGCGCAACGCGAGTGGCACTCGGCATGCTACCCCGTGGTGAGGTTGCCCTGATCGTCGCCGGGATCGGCCTGACATCAGGTGTGATCGGCCAGGATGTTTTCGGCGTGGCGATCGTGATGACCGTAATCACGACGGTGCTGGCCCCCGTGTTCCTGATACCGGCGTTCAGGGGCGGGAGTGGCCTGAAAGCTGATACGGAACCCGGTTCGGAATCAGCCGTCGATCCAGCCGAGTAGGGCGCTGCGGAAGGTTTACCCCCTCCCCAAACTTTCGCGGTCAGTTTGCGGCAAGTCGCGTTAGTCCATCTGTACTACGGAAGTTAGTACAACGGCCCGGCGACGTTAGCCTCGCCATGTTTAACAGGTGGGGTACGTGCGTGGGGGGGATGGAACCCGGGGTCGAGATCATGCCAGGTTGGGCATTTGACTACTGGGACGAGTGCTCAACATTCCACCCGAACCTGCTTGTCGCGATTGGTGTTGGGTTACTCGCAGCGATTCCGGTTGTGGTTGGTGGTGCGGTGCACGGCTCGTACATAGCCGAAGTCAGAAATCGGGAAATCGCTGAAAGGACCAATGGTTCCACCTGTCCCGCGTGCCAGGGGACAGGCACTGCATGGCAGGGTGGCAAGGAAGTCGACTGCTGGAAGTGCGAAGGATTTGGCCGGCAGAAAGCATCGTGTCGAGAACGGCAGTCATGAGTTTTCAGACCGACCGCGCTCCCAACTCGTCCTACCCGGCAAGGTTCTGCAGCCGTACTCGGTGGCGCGACGCCGGCAGAATTTCGCTCAGCATCTTCGGCTTCCTGCTCGGGTTGCCGATCCGCGGGTTGATACTGATCGGACTCGTTATTGTCTTCATTCCGTTGGTGTCGTTTCCACTGGTAGTGGCAGATTTCATGGGGAACGAATCACCTGCCGTCATTTTCCTGGTGCTGGACCTGCTGGTCGCCCTTGCTGTCGCACTGGAGATGCTTGTCGCGCTGTTTGCTGCTGCGATTGTTCCGCTCGCACTCGCCGAGTGGATGGCGAGTTGGTCCAGCAGGGGAGTGTCATCCGAGCAGCCAGCGGTTGGTCCGGGTCGCCGGTTCAGCCTGGAGAGAGCGTTCACAGGCTTCCTGATCGCTTCGCCGTTCAGCATTCTGGTCCTGGGCGTCGTCACCACGTACGGCATATTCGGTGACTGGGGCTGGCTAGTCGACCGGCCGCCTACAAACATCTTCATCCTGTGGTGGTTCGCGGTGGTCGTCGGAATCGCACTGCCGCTGTTCTCAGCTATCGTGCTGGGAGTGCTGAGCATGGTCGGAATCAAACCCCGCTCCGAATTGATCGTAGC
>JASLNQ010000005.1 GCA_030745955.1 Dehalococcoidia bacterium
CCCCACGCTGGATGAAACGCTCGATACTGTGAGAGACCATGGCACCGCCGAAACCACCCTCATCATGGAAATGAAAGCGCTCCCCACCGGCTGCATCGGCAAGATCTGTCGCGGGCTGGAAGAGCGCGGGTTGCTGGGCAGCACCGTTGGCATCGGGCTGATCCACCTCTCGGTCGATGTCCGCCGCAGGTTCTACGAGGGCAGCGCCGACTTCCAGTGCTCGACGGTCGCCAACGTGGCTACCGAAATCCCGACTGCCGTTTCCGATCCCTATTCATCGTGGATCTACGCCCGGTTCCCACTGGGTGCCGACGATGTAAAGGCCATGCACGACGGCGGCAAGAAGGTGATTGCTTCCGGCTACGGCGTTATGGACGACATTGACGTCATGGTTTCCTGTGCTGAGGCCGGGGCCGACACGATCATGTCGTACCATCCGGTCGCACTCGAAGAACGGCTCGGACGCTAGACTCCTTACATCCGCTTGTAACCCGAGGTCGCAGGAACAAAACGTTGGCGCCACACATAAAAATCTCGCCCTCACTGCTCGCAGCCGACTTCACCCGGCTTGGCGAATCTATTCGAGCGGTCGAAGAGGCCGGGGCCGACGAGCTTCACTTCGATGTGATGGACGGCAGTTTCGTACCCAATATCACCGTGGGAATCCCGGTCCTCGAAGCGATCCGCCCCATCACGAAACTGCCAATCGACGTTCACATGATGGTCATCGAACCGGCCCGCTTCGCAGAGCAGTTCGCCGATGCCGGCGGCGATATCTTCACCGTTCACGCCGAAGCATGTGACGACCTCGAGGCGTCGCTGGGCGATGCGCGGGTCGCCGGAATGCGGGCCGGGGTGTCGCTGAAACCCGACACGCCCGCATCGGTGCTGCAGTCGGTGCTCCCACTTATCGATCGGGTACTGGTGATGACGGTCGAGCCGGGTTTTGGCGGCCAATCGTTCATGCCCGAGATGTCCCCAAAGATTACCGAACTGGCCACCATGGCCCGCATGGCGGGGACAGAACTCGAGATAGCGGTAGACGGCGGAATCAAGATCGACACGGCAGGCGTGGTGATCGAGGCGGGTGCCACGACTCTCATTTCCGGCACCGGTGTCTTCAACCACCCCGACGGCATGCAAGCCGCCATAAAAGCAATCCGCAACGCCGGGAGATAACTGTCGAAGACCCGTCATCTCGACCGCAGCGGAGAGATCTGACCCCAACCTGCCAGCCACCACCCCTCAACCGCAAACGTCACCGCTCCCCCTACGCCGGCAGGTGCACCACCACACCCGTCGCAGCCAACCGCTCCCCGATAGCCGCGAGCCGCCCCGAATCGGGCGACTCCACAGCAGGCAGCGTGTTCTCCATGCCGAGTGCGTCATACTTCGACCCGGCCATCGCGTGATAGACCAGCAACCGCACGCCCGTCACGTTCTCCAACCCCGCCAGCAGTTCACACGCAGCCTCGACCTGGGTATCCGAATCGTTCACACCGGGAATAACGATCATCCGCACCTCGATCGGCACACCGGTACCCGATAATCGCCTGAGGTTGTCGATGATGCGTTCGTTCGACGCCCCGGTGTTGGCCTTGTGACGCTCCGGCAACATGTCCTTCAGGTCATACAGGAACAGGTCGGTGAACGGCACCGCCTCCTCAAGCGTCGACCACTGCACCTGCCCGCACGTGTCCACCGCAGTGTGAATCCCCTCCGACGAACAGGCCCGCAGTAACGCCATTGCGAACTGCGCCTGCAGCAGCGGCTCGCCCCCCGAGAGCGTCACGCCTCCCTGCGACTGGCGATAGAACTCTATGTCCTGCCTGACCGCGTCCATCACCTCCCCGACGCTCATGAGCCCGCCCGCAAGCTCCAGCGCGCCCGAGTCGCACACGTCGACGCACAGCTCCGACATATCGCAAATGTCCCGTGCGTAAACCCGCCTGCCATCGTCATCAACGCTCTGTGCGTCGGAAGGGCACACCTCCACGCACGCCAGGCACTTGATGCACCGCTCCGGGCGGAAGAACAGTTGCGGCAGGCGCGATATCGCCTCGGGGTTGTGGCACCAGGCGCACCTGAGCGGACATCCCTTCAGGAAAACCGTCGTGCGGATCCCCGGACCGTCATGCACCGCGAACCGCTTGAAGTCGAACACCCGCCCCTGGAGTTCGCCGGTAACGTCAATCGACAGATCGGCGACAGGTTCCGCCTTATCCGAGCGCGAGTGCACCGCACGGCTACGCGCCATGGGCTATCCGGGCAATGTACTGGTCCTGCTCCCGGCGCGTCAGCGTCGTGAAGTAAACACTCCAGCCGGTGACCCGCACCTGGAGCGATGCGTACTTCTCGGGGTGCCGCTGGGCGTCTCGCAGGGTCTCGGCATCCATGACATTGAACTGGATTGCGTAGCCGCCCTGTGCGAAAAACGTCTTGATAAGGCCCACGAAGGCGTGCAGCCCTTCCTCGCCTGCGACCGCCGTCGGGTGGAGCGTGACATCGAGCACGGACCCGTTTGGCGTCTCGGTGAAATCGAGCTTCGTAACCGAGTTGATGAGCCCGGTGACGCCGTCCCGGTCGAGACCGTATGTAGCCCCAACGCCCGGTGCCAGCGATTCGTAGGCCCTCCGGCCGTCCGGCGTTGCACCGGTCAGCGTGCCGAAGCCCAACGCCGCGGTCAGCGTGAACAGGGCAGCCTGGCAGCCTCCACCACGACCGTTCGTGAAGGAGTGGACGGCCGAGCAGAAGTGATCGGCAATGCCCTTCGCAACCTCGTCCACACCGCTGTGGTTATTGCCCCACTTCGGCACCCGGTTCCGCAGATACAGCCGCATGGTCTCGCGGTCGGCAAACCCGGCCCGGGTCACCTCGACCACCTCGGCCATCGTGAAGCGCCCGTCGTCGAAGACCGTCTGCTTGAGGGCGTAAAGCGAATCGGCGGCATTCGCCAGGCCCGCGCCCACGAAGCCCACCGTGTTGTAATGGGCGCCCCCGGCGCTGATGTCGGTGCCGCTCGGTATGCAGTCATCGATTGTGCCCGAGATGAACGGCGCAGGGTTGATGCGCGGCCACTCGCGCTCGGCCTGTGCGATGTACTTGCTCGAGTTGTCGAGCACATAGTCCAGCTGCGCCATGTACGCAGAAAGAAGGTCGTCATAGGTCGAGAAATCAAGTGGATCGCCGGTCGTGGACCCTACGCGGACCCCGGTACGCGGGTCAACACCGTCGTTCAGCGCCAGTTCGAGCGGCTTCGCAAGGCTCACCGTCACGTTCATCGTGCAGGCGACTTCCTTACCCTCGACGGCTGGTTCGTAGCAGCCGATGGGCAGGTAGATACGGGCGTCTTCGGGCGTCTTCCCGCGCTTGATCAACGCCTCGACAGCCGGTGGGTCGTTCATCAGGACGAACGAGTTGTTTCCATTGCGGATAAGGTCGGCGACACGTTCGTACAAACGCTCGGGAGAATCCGGCAGGTAGCGCACCGACAGCTTGGGATCGGGGGTGTTCAGTTCCTCGTACGCTTCGAGGGCAAGAAATGTGAGTTCGTTGGTGATCTCCGAGCCATCGGGGTACTGCCCGCCAAAGACGAAGTTCTTGCCGTTGGCCGCGCCCTCCGTGCCGCAGTACCACTTGTGCCAGAAGAACTTGATCAGTTCCCTTGCGTGGTCCACCGTGATCCGGCCGGCCTCGACATCGGCCATGTAGAACGGGTAGAGGGTGCGGTCGAACTGGCCCATCGACCGGACGTTCTCGCCCTCCATCTCGATCAACTCGTGCATCAGCCACATGAACTGCAACGCCTCGTGCAGCGTGCGCGGAGGATTGGCCGGGACGTTCGATAGCGCGCTCGCGATCGCCCGCAACCGCACTACGCGCTCAGGGTGATCTTTTTCGGCAACCGCGGTGCTCTCAGCGAGCGCGGAAAGACGGCCCGCGAACTCGATCGCCGCGTTGTAGACGATTTCCAGCGCACGGTAGAAGGCGTCCTGTTCCCCGGTTATCGCATCGCCGAGCGAGGCGCGGGAGCGCGCCGCATCCTCAAGTAGCCCCGACAGGCCCTTTTCGAGCAGCGTGTCCCAGCCGGGTGAAATGTGGCCCAGGTCGAGGCCGCTGCGCGGTCCGGACGTAACACCATGCGCCCGCGCCCGGTCGAACCACTCGGTGCCTGCCACCAGCGGACCCGTAGCCGCCTCTTCAAGCCAGCTTCCGCTATCGGAACTCTCGACATCCCGCGAGCCGTGTGTGAGCTTGCGGAGGATGTCGCCGTGACCGACCTTCTCGGCAAACCAGTCGAGCGGGTCGACATAGATGCGCCCCTGCGTCAGGGCCAGCCGGAAGATGTTCGCCTTCTGCACGATCCGTGGCTCGGCGGGATGCTCAAGCAGATACGCATCGGCAAGCTCTTGGAGCTCAGTAGACGAAACGCCGGTGTCAGGCGCGTAAGGGACGTTCTTGAACCGCCGGAAGATAGTCTCCCGGTTTTCGTCGAATGAGTCTCGGGTCCGTTCGCGGACCGCCGGGCCCGTAATCGTTGCCATACGCTTGCGCCCTCTGCTGCGACCGCGTCAGCCGGCACCGCAGATGTTGTGGGGTATCACCCGTCCGTTTGTGTACTGAAGCCTACCGTAGCACCTTCCTGCTCACCCGCTCAACACCCCCGTTAGCGTGCGCACGGTAGTGCCCGTGCCGCCAGCGAAGGCGGTGGCGGGCGATCAACGGCCGGGAAACTGACTTCACTTCTGCTGGATCAGCTCGATGCGAATTCCACCCGGGACTGCTATGAAAGCAATCACGTTGGTGGGACCTTCGATCGGGCCTTCCTTCAGCTCTGCACCAAGGCCTTCCAGGCGCTTGATATCGGCGCCCATGTCGTCGGTGTCGAACCCGAAATGCTCCAGGCCATAGTGGACATCGGCATCGGATGGACCCAGCACCTCGCCCGTTCGCTCGGAAGAGATGTTGATCGTCAGGCCACCCTCCGACTTCGTCGCGATAAACCGGTTTCCCTCGGCCCGCACGGTGTCGGAGACGATCTCTACGTTGAAGGCTTCCACGAACCAGTCGGCCATGGTCTTGGGATCACTCGACTTCAGGTGAATGTGATTTACGTTGAACGGCATGCTGTTTCTCGCCTCCAGGGCACGAAGAAAGTGGATTGTGGCAATTCGCCTGCCGAGGCTACGGACAAAGTCCCCACCCGTCAAACCGAATTTTCACGCCCCGCCGCTATACTTCGCCCCTGTGATTTGCAGCTTGCGGCGATCTAATGGCGGTGGAGACGAACATGTTCGATATACGCCAGATTCGACAGGACGATGCAACCGCGGTCAGGGCGCTCGACGCGAGCATCCAGGGCGACGACCGTTCAATGACATGGGACACCTATGTCGAGCGCCTGCTCTCGATCATCGAACTCGACTGGCTGCAGTACCCGCCGTGGGGCTGCTTCGTGGCAGAAGATGAATCGGGCCTGGTGGGGTTTCTGCTCGCTGAACGACAGACAACTGCGTACGGCCTGCCACCGGGCGCCCGTATCGTCGCCATGGCGGTCGAGCCGTCGAGGCGGCGGCAGGGCATTGGCAAACTGCTTATCGAAGCGCTTGAAACCCAGGCCCGCGAGGAAGGGATCGAACAGGTTTACTCGGTGCTGCTCGCCGAGGACGAGCGTGACTCAAAGTTTCTCGAATCGTCGGGCTTCAACGCCTCCGACCTCAAGATCTACGCCAGGCGCCTTTAGCGCGAATCCCGCAGAAAACGCACCGCCTGCACGGCCCGTTCAGCGGCCTGACCGAACGGCCCAGCCATACCCGACCTGTCGCCGAAAACGCACCGTCGGTGCCGCAGCTCCCAACCGACATCGCTTATCATGCCCGGCACATCCCCGTTTCGGCTGAGAGATGATGCAGATGCCACCTGTGACAGGAACAGACCCCTTCATCGGACGCACCCAGGAGCTGGCCGAACTCAGTGTGGCGCTCGATACCGCTCTCGAAGGCCGTGGCGGACTGGTCATGCTCGCGGGCGAACCCGGCATCGGTAAAACCCGCCTGGCAGAAGAATTGGATTCGATTGCGCGTGACCGCGGCGCACTGGTTGCCAGGGGTGCCTGTTATGAAGGTGGCGGTACTCCACCCTACTGGCCATGGATCCAAACAGTCCGGTCACTGCTTTCGGAACGAGACTCCCGCCCCGAACTTGAGGCGCTCGGTGCCGGGGCCGCAAGGATTGCAGAGATCGTCCCCGAGATCCACGATATTGTGCCGGACCTTGCGCCGCGTCCGGACACCGATCCGGGTCAGGCACGCTTCCAATTCTTCGATTCGATGACGGCCTTCCTGAATAACGTCGCCGAATCGCAGCCAATGGTTGTCGTACTTGATGACCTCCACTGGGCCGATCAGTCGTCACTCGATCTGCTGGAGTTTGTGGCGCAGGGAGTGCTGTCTGGCCGGGTACTGCTGATTGGCGGCTACCGCGACATGGAGCTGTCACGCAAGCGCCCCCTCTCAAAGACCCTGGCATCGCTGGCACGGGTACGCGGATACCGCCGAATACCCGTGCGTGGTCTGGATCGTGAAGACGTCGCCCGGCTGGTCGAGGCGGTTGGAGGCTTTGCACCACAGCCAGCGCTGGTGGAAGAAATCCACGACCGAACGGAAGGAAATCCGTTCTTCATCACCGAGGTGGCACGCGACCTCGCAAGGGATGCACGTACCGGGGTTGAAGGCTCGGGTCCCTCGGTCGGTTTCAATATTCCCGAAGGCGTGCGCGAGGTGATCGGCGCCCGCCTGGACCGTTTGTCGGACGGCTGCAACGAGTTCCTCCGTTCGGCGGCCGTGATCGGTAGGGAGTTCGACTTCGTCCTGCTGGGGATGCTGCTCGAAGACGCGTCCGAGCGCGATCTGCTCGACCACGTCGAAGAGGCAATCGGCGCGGGAATTCTGCGGGAATTGCCGGGACCGGGTGAAAAATACGATTTCACCCACGCCCTGATACACCAGACACTCGTCGAAGAGTTGTCGGCCGGTCGCCGCGTGCGCCTGCACGCCCGCATCGTCAGCTCGATGGAGGAGCTGTACGGAGAACTGGCAAATGTATACACCACGGAGTTAGCGCATCACAGTGTGGCAGCGGAAACGGTCGTGGGCAAAGACAAGATCGTGCGCTATACGCAGCTCGCCGGCGAACAGGCCACCAACGCGTACGCCTGGAGTGAGGCGCGGGCATACTTTGAGCAGGCGCTCGACGCGCTTGGAAAAACCACTCCGGTCACGGAACGTGCGGCGCTATTATCCAGCCTCGGCCGGGTCGAGTTGCTGTCGCTGCCCTACCCGGACATTCAGCGGGGTTGGGACAACAGTGCGTGGGCGTTCGATCTGTATGTGGAACTCGGAAACGTGGAATCCGCCGTCGAGGTAACGAAGGCGATGGCGCAGGCGGACTATCCGGCCAGCTGGGTTCATGGTGATGCCAACCTGTTGCCACGCGCTCTGGAACTGGTGTCACCTGACTCACTGGAAGCCGGCTACCTGCTTCTGCGATATGGTGCAGCGATCCGGGCCGAGCGGGAGGATGTCACAGGGAGCCTGGCGGCGCTGGAGCAATCCCTCGAAATCGCTCAGCGAGCTGGCGACAGGGACCTTGAATTCCTCGTGCTCAACTCACTGGGTGAGATGAAGTACCTTGACCGCGACTACCGGGGCAATATTGAAGCCAGCATGATGCTCATGCAACTCGCGGGCGGAGACACCCAATACGAATGGCAACACCGTATCCACGTCAGGGTGGCATGGTCGCTGGTGACCCTCGGTGATCCTGAAGCTGCCTTGCGGCACATCGAGGCAGCGCTTGTACTGGAAAAGCAGTTCGGATCAAGGATCATACCGAGAGCTTTTGGCCAGCACCACATAGCGTTCCTCCGCGGTGACTCGATCCTTATGGCTGAGATCGGTGAGGAACTGGACCGGGAGTGCCCCGACGATGCAGTGATTCGTCTATTCGTTGGTATCGGTGCGTACCAGAGCGAAGCGCCATCCGACATTGACGAGCGCATCCAGGCGGCACTCGGATGGGCACAGAACGACCCGAACCTGGGCCAACGGTTGTCCGGAATCTCCGCTTTGACCGTGGCCGGGCGAATGGTAGACAGACCGCGGGTTGCGGCGCAGACGGGCGCGATTGCACGGTCAATACTCTCCCAGCCCAGCCTGGCACCACATGAGGAGGCAATTGCGCGTGAGGGAGCAGGACTGGCGGCGGTGGCCACCGGTGATCTTCAGGAGGCCAAAGAACACTATCGATTCCTGGCTTCCCCAAATCTTACCCGTTGCTTTTATCGCAACACAGACCGGCAACTCGGCCTGCTGGCGCACACCGCCGGGATGCCGGACGAATCCGCTACTCACTTCGATTCCGCGCTCGAGTTCGCCAGGAAAGCGGGGTATCACATGGAAGTCGTGTGGACCTGCCATGATTACGCAGAGTCTTTGCTTGACGAGAACCCTCCTTCAAACGTCGACAGGGCCGTTTCGCTGATCGATGACGGCCTGGAGACCGCCCGTGAGCTTGGGCTAGCCGCAATCGAAAGGCGACTCATCAGCCTGCAAGAAAAGGCTGCTTTACTGGCCACTCCCACTCCCACCTATCCGGCCGGACTTTCCGCACGAGAAGTCGAAGTCCTGCGCCTGCTTGCCGCCGGGCAAACCAACCGTGAGATAGCCGGAGTTCTGGTGCTCAGTGCACGCACCGTGGAACGCCACATTTCCAACCTCTACACCAAGATCAACGTGCGAAACCGGGCGGAAGCCACATCGTTCGCGCTCAACGAGTTGTCGGCGCCACCAACCCCCTGACTCTCGCTCGCTGGGTAGAAATACCCAACCCCGAAAACACTGCGCTTTTTCAGGATGAGTAATCCGACGGATGTCGCTTGCCTGCCATCCGGGCACGCTGTTACTCCCGGTAGATCGCCGGGCGCCTGTCCCGCAGTGATGACGGCGCCACTCTCTTTCGAGCATGGTGATCGGCGCACTACGGGGCAGGGTCGAATACCCAGGAAAGGGGTAGGTAACGATGATGCAGGTAAACCAAATATCAAATCGCTGGCCCACAGCGGTTTTCCTGGTAGCAGGAATCTTCGCGCTGTTCACCCTTGCCGCCTGCGGCAATGATGACAATGATCCCTCGGTTGCCGGTGCTGCACCAACGCAAGCAACAGCCCCGGCGACCACATCTGAACCCACGGTTGCATCTGCCATAACGGTTCCCGCTACCCAGGTACCACCCGCCGCACCAGTGGTTCCTGCGATTGCACCCGAAGCCGGTTCTGATGAAGCGCAGATTTTAGCCGTGCTGGAGAAGCAGGTAAACGCAGTCCATGAAGCAGATTATGTGGCCTTCCAGGAGACTTGCACGCCCACCGGAGGAATCCTCCCGACAATCGCCAGGCTGAAAACCACGTATGAAGACAACCAGGGCTGGGAGGGCATCAGCCCCATATTCGCCGTCCGCTTTTCTCCACAGGGATACAACGTCAGAAACGTGGAAGTGAAGTTGCTGCGGGAGCCGTTCGCGAGCGCCGATATCGACGTTTTTGACTACGACGAATACAAGGGCAGCGTGCTGCGGTCATACGAAAAAGTGGACGGCCAGTGGTATTCCGAGACCCTCCCGTGCGGGGACTTTCGCCGCTGACTTGGAGGCATATCGATTGGATTGGCGTGATCGCCTTCGAAACACGACCTCTATCACCCAGGTTCCAACCATCAACACTTCAATCAAACGCTCGAGGAAAGGGTTCAATCAGATCAGGGGAGTCTAACCATGCAGAAGCAACAAACATCAAGTCGCTGGCCCACAATAACCCTCCTGGCAGCAGGAATCATCGCGCTGCTAACCCTCGTCGCCTGCGGCAACGACGATTCCGACACCCCGGCAGCCGCACCCACGGCAACGCCGCCAACGCTGGGGTCGGTGCCCGCGGCCGCAGCGGCACCCACGGCAACCCGCGTACCGGTTGCGCCGATGGTCCCGGCGGTAGCGCCTGAACCCGGCTCAGACGAAGAGCAGATCATGGCCGTACTGGAAAAACAGGTACGCGCCGTCAACACCGCCGATTACGAGGCCTTCCAGGAGACCTGCACTCCCACCTCGGGAGATCCCCCGACCATCGAACTGCTGAAGCGTACGTATGAAGAAAACGAAGGTGCGATCGGCTATACGCGCGTACAGGTACGTTTCTCACCGCAGGGATACAACGTCAGGAACGTGGAGGTGGAGATGCTCAGAGCGCCGTTTGCACAGGCCAGGTTCGAAATATGGGACTACGGCGAACTCGCCTCGCTGGGGACTTCGCTCAAGACATACGAAAAAGTTGACGGCCAATGGTATTCCGAGACCCTCCCGTGCGGGTCTGGATTCGTCGTCAAATAAGGGCTGAAAGCCTCATCGCGGGATTAGCCAGAGCGGCACATACCCGATCTCAACGATCCAGACCCGGGTAAAAAAACCCGCCAGACGCCCCGGGGCCCGGGTCCACCACAGCTCGTCATGCCTGTGGTGGGCCTGGTGCCGCCGCCATCACATCGATCAGTTGCTCGTGGACCCCCGGCCAGCCAGCCACAACGACCGCCAGCTCGTCGTCCCTCGACCAGTCGATCGCACCGCCATCGCCAGCCGTTACCAGCACGCCCAGCTCACCGGCGATCATCGCCCCGGCGGCGAGGTGGACCGGCTCGATACCGTAGAAAACCGCAGCCGGGAGCCGGCCCAAACATAGCTGGGCCATCGGGTAGGCGGCCGATGCAAACGTATTGATCTGGCTCGCCGCCGGAATCCACTCCAACCCCGACGCCAGCCTGCGACGCCACTCGTCACCACCGTCCACCTCGAGTCCCACCGTCGATTCCGACAGTTTTTCTCGTGGCGATCCCGCGGTGAACGGCTCACCGTTGCGGAACACCCCACCGCACCTGGTTGCGGAAAGCCGTTCGCCTAGTGAGGGCAGGGGCAGCGACGCGGCCAGCAAATCACCCTCACGCCGAAGTGCGATATTCACACCCCAGTGGTCCATACCCACGCTGAACGGCACAGTGCCGCAGAGCGGGTCGACAAGCCACGTCAGTGAACCGTCGTCCGAAAGGCTTGATTCGCTCTCCTCCGAAAGGATCCGGCCCGGCGCACCAGCCCTTACCAGCGCGTCCGTAATCGCCCGGTCGCTGGCAAGGTCGGCGTCCGTGACCAGCGCATTCGGCGACTTGTAGAACGTGTCGAGCGGCTTCTTGCTATCAGGCCTGAACCGGGCGAGCAGTGTTTCGCTCGCAGCCGCGGCCGCTGAGTCAGCAGCGGTGAGGATCTGCTGAAGGTCGAGTATGTTTTCGGGTCGATTGGTCAAATGGTCCGGCCAGAACTCACGGTGCCTGGGCAGAAGTCATTGTCGCAGCCGATACCGCTGGAGAATCTGCCGGGACAAGCGATTGTACTTTCGAAATCACCCGCTCAGCGTTCTCGGCCATGTAGCTGGTCAGCAAATCCGAGGCCGCTCCCCCGGCACCGTCCGCAACAAGGTCACGGCCCTTACCGGCAATCTCGTAAGCCGACTCGAACAGCTCGGCCTGCAAAACGCTAAGCTCTGAACGAATTACCGCCCTTGCGCCCGCCCCAGCCTGCAATCCGTAATGCGTTAGCCGAAAAAAATCCCACCACGGACTGTCGCTGCTCGGTGTCTGCCCACCGATAGCCAGCGAGGCCGGCAGGTCACCCTCGATAAACATCGGCATGAAAACCGTCATGCACGGCGAGTACATCCCGCACCAGTACACGGGCAGCCGCTCACCGGTCGCACAGAGATCGGCCACCAGGCTCGCAGTCGACGCCCCGTTCGATTCGCCAGCAGTCCGGTGCAGGCAGATCGAAACGTCACCGGCAACGTCGACAACATGTGGCTCCCCGGGAACATCGCCGTCCGAATGGTCGGTGAGCACCTGCATCAGCGACCGGACGTCAAGCTGCCCGGCACCCGCCCGCAGCATCGTTTCCGAGCGGCACTGCCGGGCGATCCCGCTCGTCGATGCACCGACATCGGCAAACACTCTCGCAAAATCAAATCCCTCACCGAAGCCCATCTCGAACAGCCCGAGCCGCGTCGCCTGCGATTCCACCCCTGGCGAAACCCGGTCCGCGGTGCCGCCGATCTGGCCAACGTTAGAGATCGAAGCGAAGCCCTCGACCTGCTTCACTGCCCAGTCGTGCCCAACACACTCGACCGCATAGGCCGCACCCGGATCGGCGACCATGTAGATATTGTCGTAGGTCCTGACCCCCGCACCGTTCGTGAACTTGCCCTGTCCAAACACAGAAACGAGGCCGGTTATCACCTCAACGGCCTCTGCAGCCGACCGTGACCGCTCAAGCGCCAACCGCAGCACCTCCATGCCAACCAGTTTCGGCTCGTTAACCTCCGGCAGGCGCGAAGGCAGTGCCTCGTTGCCAATCACGACCTGGTGCTCGTTGAACCCGTGCTCGTACCCGGCACACCAGTACGGTTTCGATCCGACATGCCGATACGTGTGCCCCACCTGCGGGGCCTCGACGAACCGGGCACCCGCATGACCCGCGCCACTCCCGTGATCTTTTGCTGGGACCATCACCAGCGGCTGCGCTTCCTCTTGCGGACGGTCGCTGTTCTTGGCAAAAACGGTATTGCCGCCGCGCGTCGAACCGCCGAGTGCAACCATCGTGTCGCACGATTCGCTCCACGTACCCGCAACCCGCTTATCTGCCCACCCGTCGTTCATGACATTCACCGCGCTCATGTCCAATCTCCGATGCACCCGCCGGTTCACGTCACCATTTGGCGACGTCCAGGCCTCACGGAATCTTACATGCCCCCTTCACGGCCAATCACTGCGGCTCCCGACACCGGGTCTTATGTTGAACCCTGATCGCAGACAACAGAGATACATCGGTAGGGCTCACAAATATGACTGAACTCAAATACGGGACCGTAAAGAAGACAAACCTCGGGTTCGATCAGGCAGTCGAGGCAGTAACCGCCGCGCTGGCAGAAGAGGGATTCGGGATACTGACCACGATCGACGCCCAGGCTGTAGTCAAGAACAAGCTGAACATCGATCGGCCAAAGTACCTGATCCTGGGTGCCTGTAACCCGAACCTCGCGCATGTCGTGCTCGACGCCGAACCGTGGGCGGGCCTGCTGCTGCCGTGCAACGTGGTCATCCAGGAAATCGATGGTGGCACCGAGGTGGGTTTCATGGAACCCGAAGTCGTCCACCAACTATCGAATAACAGTGCGATCTATGCCGTTGCCTGCGACGCCCGTGACCGACTGCACCGGGTCGCAGAAGGCCTTCCCGGACGCTAACTAGCGTGGCGGGTCAAGTGGAAAAGCGGTAACCTTTCGCTTGCGCCGGTAGTTTTGGCGCGAATGCGCGGAACGTCGGGGGCAAACATCTTATGGCTGGTAAGAGAATTCTCGTCCTGGGCGGCGGCTTCGGCGGCGTACAGGCCGCAATCAGCGCGAGGGCTGCCCTCGATTCCAGCCACGAAGTCACGATCATCGACCGCAACCGCGTGACTCACCTCTGCGGGATGAATCCCCTTCTGATCGTCGGTGCGCGCGATACCGACAAAACGGGGCGGTCGCTCGGACGGCTCGCCAACCGGGGAATCAGGTTCGTCGAGACGAATATCGACCTGATCGATATCGCCGGTCAGAAAGTAGCCACTTCGGCCGGCACCTACGACTACGACTACCTCGTAATCGCCCTTGGCGCAGGGTATGACTGGGACGCCGTGTCCGGCGCGGGCGACGCCTACTCGTTCTATGACTTCGACAACGCACGCCACCTGCGCCGACGCCTGAGCCGGCTGAAGCGGGGCAAGATCGTGATCGCCGCCGCGAAACCGCCGTACAAGTGCCCCCCCCCGCACCCCTCGAAACAGCGATGATGATCAACTGGTGGACTCGCAAGAAAGGCATTCGTAAGGACATCGACATCTCCGTCTACATTCCCGAACCGGCACCGATCGGAGTCGCCGGCAGGGAAGCCTCGATGCGGATCCGAAACGCACTCGAACAGCGCAGTATCGAGCTGGTCACCTCGGCCGGGGTGACCGAGGTCGCACCCACCGGACGCGAAGCCTCGTTCGCCGACGGCAGCTCGACTATTGCCGATGTCATCGCTACCGTCCCAGTCCACAGGCTGCCCGAAGTCGTGGTGAACACGGGCATTGCGAACGGCAAGCCTTGGGTCCCGATAAACGCCGCTACCCTGGAAACCACGACGCCAGATGTTTTTGCCATCGGTGACGTGAATGTCGTTCCCGCCGGCGATTTCGCAATCCCGAAGGCCGGTGTGTTTGCCGCCGGTCAGGGCACGAAGGTCGGCGAGATTATCGCCAGCCGAATCAACGAAACCGACAAGCCGGGGGCATATGACGGCATCGGGTTCTGTTACCTTGCCTACTCGGGTGGGAGGTCGGCCACCGTCGGGGGTGAGTTCCTCGCCGAGGGCGGACCCAGCACCGTGCTGAGCGAGCCGATGGTCGCCGGCATGAAGAGCAAGGAACGCTTCGAAAAGGACTGGCGAAGCTTCAAAATCTAGGCCCGGCCAGGCCCTGCCGGCCCGGCCAAATAGCCCCAGACGGAAAGAAGAATTCTGAAGATGATCGCTGTACGACGCACATACCTTCCAAAGCCGGGAACGGGTGGCAAGCTGGCCGCACTGGTGAAGGCGGCTGGCCAGGCCATGGAAACCGCAGGCTTCAACAGGCCGACCGTCTACCGGGGCTGGCACGGGTCGCACGGCATGCTGCAGACAGAGCAGCGATGGGACTCGATTGCCGACTACGAGGCGTCACGGAGCGCCGTCCGCCAGACCCCGCGTATCACCTCGGTCTTCGACCAGATCTACCCGCTCCTCGCCGAAACCCACACCACCGAAATCTTCGAAATCACCGGCTAATTGCTAACTGCGCGGGTGTACAGGGCAACGGCACTGTCATGCTGAACTTGCCTGCCCTGAGCGCAGTCGAACGGGATTCAGTATCGTCTTCAAAACGCCCACCGCTTCGCTAATCGGCCATCACCCGCCCTGCCGTCATCGTCAACGTCAACACCAACACCCCTGGCCAAAGCCCAACCCACCGAGCGGGGCCCAGCCCGCCACCAATCCGCCGTTACGCGATCCGGCCGCCAGGAGATTGGCGGCCGGTTCCGAGCGTTCTGCTGAGTTCTGGACTTACTTGAGGTCCATCACCGTATCGAGCCTGGAAGGTGCTGTGCGCTGGATCGTAAGGACCGCACCGCTCTCCGGCTTCACCTCGATCGTGAACTTGTCGTTCGTGCCCGGGAGCGTGCCGCCATCGCGGATCCCTGCAGCCCCGTTGGCATCAAGTGAAGCATATGTTCCAACACCGTTGCTGTCGGTTGCGGCCGAAACACCAGTGGCCCGCTCGAGCAGCCACACCGTGATCTCGGCCTTCTCACCCTCCTCGAGGAGGCTGTCCGAGTTGCTGTTGCCAACCCACGAAAGCGACCACGGGACATCGGGCAGGTACTGGTTCGCGTCAACGTACGAGACAACCGTCTTGTACTCGGCGCTCGCAACGATGTCCGGGTCGGTGCCCGAGCCGTCAGTGTCATACGGCGGAGTCAGGTCGACCGGCTCACCCGCAACCGCATTCGAGACGATGAACGAAACCTTGTAGATGGTATCGGTCGCGGATGTCGTGTCTTTCCGGCCCTTGAAGGCGATAACCGAACCGCGCGGTTCAATCGAGCTCTTCGCCTCCTCGAGGCCGGCAAATACCGTCTCCTTGGATCGCTCCGAAGCGAACACACCTGTTGAGAGAACCGTGAAAGCGAACACAGATGCCACAACTACGAAGGCGATGAGGATGATCGCGGTCTCAAGACCGGTGATCCCCTGTTCGTGCTTGAACTTGCCGAAATTGCGCGTAAACATTAATTAGTCTCCTGGTTTCCGCTTCCTCAAGCGGGGCCGGACTGGTCTCCTCGAGTCCGTCACCAAACACGGAACCTCTACTGGAATTCCTGGATGGTCAGCACAGTCTTGTATTCAAAGCTAAGGCTTTTCTCTTCGACGACATATTGGGGTCGCTCCAACGCCGTGCGGGAGAAACAGTCCACGCCCGGTCGTGAAGGGAACGGCGTGCTGACCGACCCGTTATTTCGCAGGCCGCTACCGCGATTCCCCGAGCCCCACAGGGTGGTATTTGCAGGGGTGGCGCCCCACCGGATTCACCGGTGGTCTCCTGGATCGCCCGGTGCCATCTGTTTTCGTCAGCATCACGGCATCTCCACGACCCCACCCGCCATAACGTGATACTTTGACCACCTCGAAATAAGTGCCGGGAAACCGCCAGCTAAAACCTCGGCTCCTACCGCCCTCATAAGGAGCGACCTGTTGCCCGTACCGCGAACGATTCAGGAGCCCGCCCGAAACATACCCGTATTCCGGAAGTGCGATGTGCTCGTGGTCGGCGGCGGCCCAGCCGGATCGGCAGCCGCGATAACCGCCGCGAAAACCGGTGCCGACGTGATCCTCGTCGAGCGTTACGGCCACCTCGGCGGAATGTCCACCGGCGGCTTTGTCGTATACATCGAACGCATGACCGACTGGGAAGGCCAGAAGGTCATCGGCGGGTTCGCTGACGACATACTCGACCGGCTCCCTAAGGAGGGAGTACTCGGCCCGCCAGACGAGTTGTGGGGCTCGAAAGACCCGCAACTAGTCGAGTACTGGGGCGACCGTTCGAACGCCCACCACGGCATGGTCACATGGTCGCCGACCATCGACCCCGAGATGCTGAAGATCGTCTCCAACGAGATGATGCTCGAGCAAAACGTGAAAATGCTGCTCCACTCCTGGGCGGTCGCCCCGATCCAGGAGGGCAACCAGCTCAAAGGCGTTGTCTTCGAAAGCAAATCGGGCCGGCAGGCACTGCTGGCAGACGTCGTTATCGACGCCACCGGCGATGGCGACATATTCGCGTTGGCCGGCGCCGGGTCCGAGGGTGATATTCAGGCCGACGACATCCACCACAAGATCAATGTCGCATTCATGGTCGCTGGCATCGACATGGAGCGGTATTTCGAGTTCAAGCACAACGAACCCGAGGCGTTTGGCAAGTTGATGCGCGGCATAACGACCGGGTTCGGCCCGGAAGCCTCGCCGCACGCGATGCCACGCAACGATGTAGCCGTATTCATGGGGCCAAAACTCTCCGGCTACAGCGCCATCGATGTCGAGGACCTCACCGCGGTGGAGATCAAGTCCAAGGAGCTGATGCAGGGGGTAACCGATTTCTACCGCGACAACATCCCCGGGTTCGAGGAGGCCTGGATCGTGTCAACCGCCCCGCAAATGGGCACCCGGCACAGCCGCCGGCTCGAAGGGGTGAAGAAGGTCACGCGCGCCGACTGGGTTGCCGGGACACTCCACGACGACGAGATCGGCATCACGCCGCCACCCAATCCGCGCACGCCCAACGTCTCGATTCCCTACGGCAGCCTCGTGCCGGCCGGTCTCGACAACATTCTTGCCGCAGGTCGCAACGTCTCTTCCGACGCCGCAACCCACACGTTCCTCCGGCTCATCCCGCAGTGCTGGCTCATGGGGCAGGCCGCCGGAGTGGCCGCTACCGTCGCGATCCAGTCCGGGGTAAATGTCCGAAACGTCGATACGGCAGAAGTACGCTCACAACTCTTCAGGCAGGGCGTCATCCTCCACCGCCAGGAAGACTCACCAACCGGCATCGAACAGAGCTAGCGCCTAACTCCAATACCAGCAAAGGACCAGGCATGGGTATTACGCACCGTGAACGCGTCAGGATGGCGCTGAATCACGAGGAGACCGACCGCGTCCCCCTCGATTTCGGCGGCTCACACGAAACTGGCATCCAGGCCGATGTCTACGATGGCCTGCTGGAACTCCTGGGCTTTGAACCGGAAACCCCTGAAGGCAGGGACGGGGGCACCGAAGCCACCATAATCCCCAGCGAAAAGGTCCTCCGCCACTTCGACATCGACGTGCGGGGCGTGGAAGCGAAGCTGGGCACTGCAGATGCCCGCCGGATGGTCGATGAACACACTGCAACCGACGGCTGGGGCGTGACCTGGCGCAGGGCCGACGCCGCATCGCCCTACATCAACATCAAGGGGCCCCTCCAGGAGTTGGACGACCCCACGGCGACTGACGTTGAATCCCTACCGTGGCCTGTCGCCGACGACCCGCAAAACATCGCAGGCCTCCGGGAACAACTCGAAAAACTGCGTGCGGAAACCGACTACGCACTGGTGATAAAGCTGCGCAACGTCGGCGTCCTCTATCTCGGGCAACGGCTCCGCGGTTTTGCCGAGTTCCTCACCGATCTCCTCTCGGGAACCGGTTTCGCCGAGGCGCTGCTGGAACGCGGAACGGAAATGACCTGCGATTTCGCACGCACGGTGCTCACCGAGGTCGGCGACCTGGTCGACGGAGTTTCGTGGGCCGACGATCTCGGAATCCAGACACAACCCATGATGAGTCCCGCGCTGTATCGCTCGGCGCTGAAGCCGTACCACAAGCGGCTCGGAGAGACGATTCATCAGCACACCGATGCGAAGGTCATCCTGCACAGCTGCGGTGCGATCCGGCCGCTACTCGGCGACCTGGTCGACTGTGGTGTCAATGTCATCAACCCGGTGCAGGTCAACGCTGCGGGGATGGACCCGGCTGAGTTGAAGCGCGATTTCGGGAACGACCTCAGCTTCTGGGGCGGTATCGACACCCAGCGCGTGATGCCGAACGGCACGCCCGCCGAGGTAGCGGAAGAGGTACGACGGCGCATCGGCGACCTCGGCAAGGGCGGTGGCTACACCCTGGCGGCGGTTCACAACATCAGGGCAGATGTGCCACCGGAGAACGTAATCGCCATGTACGAGACAGCCCGTGAGGTATCGACCGCACGCACGTGAGGTTGATCTCAAAACTCACTCCCCTCCAGGAGACGGAGTTCTGAGAACGGAGCGCGTTCGACGGTTCCTTCTCCCCAGGGGAGAAGGTCAGGTTGGGGGGATGCTGGCGCGAGGTTTGGGTAACAGATATCGAAATCACATTTCTTCACCGGGGCGTTCCCCCTCACCCCAGCCCTCTCCCCAGTGGAGACGGAGTTCTGAGGGCGGAGCGCCTTATCCACGCCCCAGGTAGGGCTGGGCGACCGGGAGCAAGGTCAGCTCCATCACGTTTGCCTCTGGCGGCATGGTCGCCATGCACAGCGCGGCGCCGGCCATGTCGGCCACCTGGATCATCGGCTCAACGCCAAGCTCCATCCCCTCGGCCGGCTCACCCG
Organism: Dehalococcoidia bacterium; assembly: GCA_030745955.1. The sequence continues at coordinate 19,381 of JASLNQ010000005.1, forward strand.
CGGTCCGCCACTCGACCGCCGTATTCCCAGGGTTCAGCTGACCGCAGGAGATTCCGTACGGCCGGCCATCCAGCGCAGCGCTCCTAGTGAGGCCAGTTATCGCGTGCTTGCTGGTGGTGTACGGCGCTGAATCTTCGCGCGGGCGGTCCGACGAAATACTGCCGATGTTGATAATGCGCCCACCACCGGCCACTTTCATGATCTTGAATGCCTCGCGGATGCAAAGAAACACGCCACGCACGTTGACCGCCATCACCGCATCCCAGCGTTCCGCCGGTATATCGCCGATCTCGCCCCCGGCGACGATCCCCGAGTTGTTCACCAGGATGTCCAGGCGACCGAATTGCGCAGTGGTCTTCTCAAACAGCGCAACGACTGAATCCTCGTCCGTGACATCCGTTTGAACCGGTACGACCGTGTCAGCCTTGCCGATTTCCGCAGCCGCGCTCTCCAGCCGCCCAAGGTCACGCGCCGCGACCACCACCCTGCACCCTTCATCGGCGAACGCCCGTGCGATCCCCTTACCAATCCCGGTGCCACCACCGGTCACTATCGCGACCTTGCCATCCAGCTGTCCCATAACAGTCCCTTTCCAAATCTAGCCCGGAGTCCCAATCACCCGGCAGAGGTTACCAGCGGAAGTGAGGTCGCACTGTCGCATGGCGAGGCTGCACTACCGTGTGGCGAGGCCCAATTGTCATGCTGAACTTGATTGGCTCTGTTGACATGATGCGATCGCACCGGTGTCATGCGTGGGCGGTGGAGAGCGTGCACTGCTTTGTGAGGGGTCGTGGTCTGATCCTGTAGATGTTGAAAGCTACCCCGAGGAGCAGTGTCTGCAGCCTCTGTGTTTCCGGCGAGCGTCCCGGGGCCCTCGCAGACAGCTTGCGTTTGACCATCGAGAACACCGTCTCAACAAGCCCGCGGCGGGAATAGAGTTCTTCGGGAAAATTGCGCTGCATCTCTGCTCTTATACCCGTGGCCCTGCCAGGCACCTTGCTGCGTGTGGCGGGGATAACGCTCATGGCCCCTGCGACGTTGCGTATGTAGTCGTGGTTCTGGTGTGAATCGAACTCGGCGTTTGCCAGAACGAGGCTCACCGGACCCATTGTACGCGTCTTTTCCACCAGTTCAGGCAGGGAGGCAGTGTCGTTCGTCGGTCCCATGTGTGCGACCTGCGCCGTGATGACGAGCCTCTCCATGTCTGCCGCAATCACCCATTTCGAATAGTGCCTGCGGGGGCGGCCTCCAGTTCTCTTCACGAAGT
>JASLNQ010000060.1 GCA_030745955.1 Dehalococcoidia bacterium
AAGTACGACAGGTCTTTGCCGCTTTTGGCAGCATGGGCTTTCAGATCGTAATCGGTGCGGTTGTTGATTGTCTCGAGTTCATCCCAGCCCCACGGGAACTCGTAGTCGATATCGGCAGAAGCTTTCGAGTAATGCGGCAACTCTTCTGGATCGTGGTGGCGGAGCGTCAGGTTTTCGGCCCGTATGCCATGCGACGTAAACCAGTCCATCGAGAAATTGACCCAGTACTCGTACCACTCGTCATCCGTGCCCGGCTCGCAGAAGAACTCCATTTCCATCTGCTCGAACTCGCGGGTCCGGAACGTGAAGTTGCCCGGCGTGATTTCGTTTCGGAACGACTTGCCGATCTGTGCGATACCAAACGGGATCTTCTTGCGGGATGTCGTCTGTACGTTCTCGAAGTTCACGAACATCGCCTGCGCGGTTTCGGGACGGAGATAGACGGTGTTTGCTGCTTCTTCGAGCGCACCCATAAAGGTCTTGAACATCAAGTTGAACTGGCGCAGTTCACCGAAAGCGCCACCGCAACTCGGACAGGCATCACCTTCAAGCTGGTCCGCACGGTACCTTCTGTGGCACTCGCCACATTCGACGAGCGGGTCGGAGAAGCTTTCGAGGTGGCCTGAGGCTACCCAGACATCGGGGTGCATGAGGATCGAAGCGTCGATGCCGACCACGTCGTCGCGCTCGCGCACCATCGACTTCCACCATGCGTCTTTCACGTTGCGCTTCAGTTCGACTCCGACGGGTCCGTAGTCCCAGACACTCGAGAGTCCACCGTAGATTTCTGAACTCTGGAAAACGAAGCCGCGTCGCTTCGAAAGCGAAACAAGGGTTTCGAGATTCGTGCCGGAAAGTGTGCGCGTGGTCAATTCATCTGCTCCTGCAGTCCGCACCGGGCGGGTGCGTCTACACAAAAAAACACGCCCGTAGACTGCGGACGCGAGTATTGAAGTTTACAGCCGGGCAGCGAGAATGGCAGTGGTTTATGATGCGCCGGTTACGGTCAATCACACTGGTACGAGGTTCATAAGGCACTCCGGGGGGTTCACGAAAAATGGCAAGCGCGATGGCGGGGCAACTTCAAGACAGGGTCGCAATGATCACCGGTGCGGGACGCGGCATCGGGGTTGGCATCGCTAACGTGCTTGCAGACAGGGGGGCCGCGGTCGCGGTCTGCGACCTCGACGGCTCAACCGCCGAGGAGACTGCCAGCGCGATCAACGCGAACGGTGGCAGGGCCATCGCAGGCGCCGTCGATGTGACCGATCCCGACTCGCTCGATGCCTTTGCCGGTCGCACGATCTCTGAACTGGGGTCGATCGATATCTGCGTCCCCAACGCCGGTGTGATTGGCGGCCCTGGTTTCTCCGAGCGCAAGGACTTCACGAAACAGGACTGGGACATGACGCTCGGGGTGAACGTGCAGGGCCTCACGAACACGACCGAAGCGGTGAAGGAACACATGAAGGCCCGCGAGCAGGGAAAGATCGTCATCATCGCCTCGCACGGCGGGCGCAAGCCGCGCGGTATCGGCGACAAAGGCAGAGGCAACGTCCAGCAGCCGTACCTCGTGTCGAAGGCCGCGGCGATCCAGTTCACCCACCTGCTGGCGATCGAGCTGGGGGCGTACAACATCAACGTGAACGCCGTTTGCCCCGGCAGACTCTGGACCCCGATGTGGGAGGCGATTGCTATCAACCACCGGGCACTGAACCCGGACTTCGCCGAGATGACCCCGTACGAGATTTTCATCGACCAGATCAAGACGACGATGCCGCTGGGCAGGCCGCAGACGCCAGAGGACATCGGGAAGACGGTAGCGTTCCTCGCCTCCGACGATTCATCGGAAATCACGGGCCAGGCCATCAATGTCAACGGTGGAGCAGCGATGGACTAGGTGCGGCAGGTCCTCCCTCCCTGGCTCTGGCGTGCCCCGCGGAGTTGCGCTGGGTGACTTGCTCACGCCAGTCCTCTGGCAAGTGCGCCTGGCACGCCTGGAAAAAAAGGAGAGAGTTAGAGCGTGAGTGAAAGTGAGTGATTGCTACTAATGCGTCCCGAGCGCGGTCACCGGAGTCGAGGGACCCGGGGTTGGGGGCACGTGCGGTATTGGTGCCGGCTGTGTTGCAGGGTGAATCCACCGAGGTCCCTCCACTTCGCTTCGCTTCGGTCGGGAAATCGGAAATGTATCTGTTGGCATGTGTGAACGATCAACAGTTTCTGGTTGATTTCCCGAGCGCAGTCATCGGAGTCGGGGGACCCGGGGTGGGAGCGATGCCCGAAACCTCCATCCAAGAAGCTATCGCAACGGTCGAAGAAAAAACCACAACCAGCGAGAGATAACCACGTGCCAACAATCGGTTCAAGTGCGACGGTCACCATCGATCGCACTGCAAACGAAGTCTGGGAGTACGTCGTCGACCCTGCGAAGCTGCACAGCCGGGTGAAGGACATCAATTCGCCGGGTAACTGGATTGGCGAGGGTGGGCCCAGTGTGGGATCCCGCTACCGGGTTGACTACGATTACGGTCGAAAAACGAACGAGATCATCTTCGAAGTCACCGACTCGAAGCCCGGAACCCGGTTCGGTACCGACACCGTCGAGGGGCTGTATCCGATATCAGTCGAGTACACGCTCAGTGAGGTTGCTAACGGCGAATCGACCGAACTGACGATCTTTATGAACGCCAGGTCGGACAGCACGTTCACGGCAATACTGTTTGTACTGACCGGCTGGTTTGCGAAATCGTTCATGAAAAAACGGCTACGACGTGAACTATCCGACCTGAAGCAGGCAATAGAATCTGTATAACCCGTCCCGAGCGTAGTCATCGAAGCCGAGAGGGATCTGGGGGTGGCTGCGTGTGCTCATGGATGACTGGAGGGGGCATTCCTGAGCTTTCACCCACACCCTGGCCGTCTCCTTCAGAGGCAGAGGGGATTGGCCTGCGTACTCGCGGACCGTCATTCCGACCGGAGCGGAGGAATCTCAGGTTTTCACCTATGAGAAGTGATATCGAGCAGTTACGCTATAGATCTCTCCGCTACGGTCGAGATGACAGAGTCGAGAAGGCACGTCAACGCTGGAAAGCTTTCACCCACACCCTTGCCATCTCCATGCGAGGGAGAGGGGATTGCTCGGAATTTACCGATAACTAAAAACAAGAAGTGAGATGTAATGAACGACCGTGACCTTATGTTCCTGCCTGCCCACGAGCAGCGGCGGATGATCGTAGACAAAGAGATTTCGTCGGTTGAAATGACCAGGGCGTCGCTGCGCCGGATCGCAGAGCTCGAGCCCCAGCTCCACGCATTCATCACCCTCGACGAGGAAGGTGCATTCGCCTCTGCACAGAGGGTCGATGAAAGCCTAGCGGCCGGGGATGAGCCGGGTGCCCTGCACGGCGTGCCGATTGCGGTGAAAGACCTCGAGGTCACGAAGGGTCTGCGAACGACACTGGGTAGCTCGTTCTTTGAAGACTGGGTCCCCGACTACGATTCCGTGGCCGTCGAGCGGCTCAGGGCGACCGGCGCGGTGATCCTCGGCAAAACCAACACGCCCGAGTTCGGCAACCGGGAAGAGACTTTCTCGAACGTGGCCCCAACGTGCAACAACCCCTGGGACACAGCCCGCATGCCCGGCGGTTCGAGCGGGGGAACCGCCGCCGCCATCGCCTCCGGCATGTGCTCGATCGGCACCGGCTCCGACGGTGGAGGGTCGGTCAGGTTGCCAGCTTCGTTCTGCGGCATTTTCGGCCACAAGCCAACGCACGGTCGTATCCCACGCTACGGCGGGCAGGCAAAGCCGGCCTACAACTCTGCGGGGACCAGTGGCCCGATGTCGAACGATGTCCGCGACTCGGCGATCCTGAACCAGTCGCTTGCCGGCTTCGACCCGCGTGACCCCGGCTCGGTGAAAGCGCCGGTCCCCGACTATCTCGCCCAACTCGAGGACGGGATTGCCGGGATGCGGATCGGCAGCACGATGACGCTCGGGATCTCCGACGTGAACGACGATGTCGCGGCGGCGGTCGAGGAATCGTGGTCGGCATTCACTGAGCTGGGTGCCACGGTCGAGCCGATCGATATCAAGTTCGATCCAATCCCGCGAGAAGCATGGTGGACCCTCTGGACCGCCGGGCAGGTCGCAATGTACGGGCATCTTGCTGAAGAGCGGCCCGAGGACCTGATGCCCTACACGCGGGAGATGATCAAGCACGGGAAGACCCTCACTGGCGCCGACGTTGCGGTTGCGCTGCGGAATGTCCAGAACCTGCAATTGCAGATGTACCAGCTCTTCGAGGAGTACGACCTGGTCCTCGCGCCGACCAACGCCGCAACCGCGTGGCCGCACCTGCAGCCGCCCGGGGAGATCGGTTCCAGCGCTAACCGCGATGAGATGGCCGGGATCAACTACGGGGCCATTCCGTTCACGATGGTCTTCAACTCGTCATTCAACCCCGCGGCATCGGTCCCTTGCGGCTTTGGCGATGGCGGCATGCCGGTGGGTCTGCAGGTGATCGGTGGCTACGACGACGATGCCACGATCTACAGGGCATGCAGGGCGTTCGAGCAGGCACGACCCTGGACGGGCGTTCGTCCGGCTGTTTCCTAGCCGGGGCCGAGGGGACGGTCCGCAGAGGTAAACCTCATATGGCGATATCCGAAACTTCCGCACAGTCTCGAAAGGAGATTCGTGACTAACACGATCACGCTGGAGCCCTACACCGACACATGGCCGGACGACGATCCCGACGCCGGTTTTCGCACCATGGTTGCCGAGTATTCAAGCCTCGACGGGCTGGCCACCCTCGAGGTGCTCAGCCGCAACAAGAACATTCCACTCGGGGCCATCGTGGCGTTTATTGTCGGCCAGTACAGTGCGTCGGGTAGCGATGCACTCCTCGAGATCGGGCCACGGGTCATCGGCCAGATGGATTCGATCGTGCAGGAGGCAGAGTCGGTCGGTACGGACGGGGCGCGGCTGGAGGCCTATGGATCGCTCAGGGCGATCGTTTCCTGGCTCAAGGTGCCGCTGGGCGATCCCGACTGGCGGCCTGGCGGGCGCTAACGACTGGCCAAAACTGCGGAAAACGTCACCCAAGCAGTTCGAATGCGGGTGGGAAGTTGCCGTGTCCGGAGGATCGTGCGCCGGATTCAACGGCGGCGATGTATTCGTCAAGTGCCCCCGGCTGGAGAGCGATGGCCATTGCGGCACGGCTCCGGCGGACCGAGCAGGTACCCCAGGCAGGGTCGACCACGTTTCGGGCCAGCCAGCCTGAGGGATGCTGCGCAATTTTGCTTGGTTTGATGGTGCGAATGATGTCAAGGGCCAGTTCGGGTTCGTCTGCGAGGATCAGGTTGACCTCGCCAACACCGGCCCGATTGGCGCTGTAGCCCGACCGGTGGACGCTGTAGCCCGCCCTGCGACCGTCAGCGGTCCACCAGACGACCGAGTTCAAACCGGGCAACGTCCATTCGTTGATGTCCGGTCCCCTCAACCACCCGAAATCGACGTTGGCCAGCTCGGCGGCGTGCCGTTCAGTCAACCACTGGAGGTCGGTTTCAGCGACCGGAGACGGGAGTATCTCGACCTCGGGCTCGCCAAGCGCGCCAGCATTGATCTCGATTTCCGCGAAGCCGTAGCAGGCGGTATAGCCGATACGCGAGTAATAGTCGGGATTACCGAGCAGGTATACGAAGCTGAAGCCGGCCTGGCGGCCCATATCGTGCCCGAACTCCAGCATCGCCCTGCCGAAGCCCTGTTTCTGGCGGGAAGGCGAAACGGCGACCGGGCCGACACACAGAGCACGAACGGTCTTGCCCATCAGCCTGACGTCGGCTGGCGTGAACAGGACGTGCCCGACGATCTGGCAGTCATCGACCGCAACAACCGAAAACTTTGCGTCGTATCCGGGGTGCCTTGCCCGCATCAACCGGACTAAATCCGCCTCGTCGATCCCTCCGAAGGCCTGGCACTCGACAAGGTCTATCGCGTCATAATCATCCGGCGATTCAGAACGGACCTGGTAGCTCAACTAGACTTTTGCGCCCTGCTTCGACCAGATGTCGAGCATGTCTTCCATGCCGGGGATCATCTTGCGGAGCATCGTGACGATGGGCAGGTTGTACGGGCAGCGCTGCTCGCAGACCATGCAGGCATCGCAGGCGGCATGGTCGTTGATCTTCGCCATGGTGCTTTCCCGGTCCTCCCACTCGTCGTCCACCCGTGACTGCTCCCACGGGAATTCGCTGAACTTCGCCGGTCCCATCGTGCGGTAGTGGTTGTACATCACGTCGGTGCCCAGTGTGCTGGGAATCTCGATATCCGATGGGCACGGCATGCATGCGGAACAGATGCGGCAGCGCTCGGTGGCGAGTTTCGATACCCAGTCTGCTATCTCGGCTTCCTCGGCTGCAGTCAGCGTTATGTCGTCCAGGTGGGCGACACGAGAGTTCTGGTCAACCTCGTCGACGGTGGTCGCTCCGGGGCATGCCACCGAGATCGACTGGTTCAACAGCCACTTCAGCGTGAGCGGCGCGGGGAGCAGGCCGGTGGCGATGGGCTTCATGATCGTTGCGCCGACGTTCTTCTCGACGGCCAGTGGAATGAGCTCAGCCAGTGGTTCGCGCTCAACGATGTTCATGGGCACGAGAAAAGTATCGAAATCGAACCGCTTCAACGCCGCCACCAGGACCGATGGATCCGTATGGCTGGTGACGCCGATGTTGCGGATCATGCCCTGCTCTCTAGCCTCGACCAGCGCTTCGAGCGGGCCACCCAGCCTGACCTCCATGTCGTCCATATCGTAAAGTGCGTGAAGGTGGTAGTTGTCGATGTAATCGGTCTGGAGTTTTTCGAGCGATTCCCTGATGTGCTGCGCCGCTCCCTCTTTTGTCTTCGAACCGGTCTTTGACGAGATGTGGACACCCTCGCGCTGCCCTTTCAGGGCCTTACCGAGCTTGATCTCGCTATCCCAGTAGCCCTGTGCGGTGTCGAAGTAATTGACACCGAGGTCGAGTGCGCGGAAGACGATTTGCTTCGCATGGTCGTACTCCGACGAGCCAAGCTGGGCGCTTCCGAGTCCGACGGGGGAAACTTCGATGCCGGTTGAACCGAGTGGGCGTTTATTCATTCGGAAACTCCGTTGGGTACCGTTTCAGTCGCAACATGGTACGACGTAATTACAGGGCGTGTGCCATGGCGTCTGTCAGTTGGTGTAGCGTTCCGGGGGTTGACTGATCGGACCAGTCCCTGGTGATGGCATATAACGCGGTCTCGGTGCGGTCCTCGCTACGAGGCGCCAATACTACACGGGTCTTTAGCAATGGAATTCGGGAAATCATCGTGACCAGCTTATACACAGAGTTGTTCCCAACCTTTGTTGTGGGGAGCCTTCCCCGCCCGGAGTGGTTGCGCCGGGTGGTCCTTGACCGGCGGGACGGGAACCTTGACGCGGAATCGGCGGAGCACCTGTTCGATATCGCCATTCCATCGGCTATCGCCATGCAGGAGCGTGCCGGCATTGATTTCGTTTCCGACGGGGAGTGGCGGCGTGAGAGCTACATCAAGGTGATCGCCGAGCACGTCGATGGCTTCGAGGCCGGGCTCGTGCGCAGCCTGAAACACACAGTCGACGATCCCGCCGTGGTAGCGCCAATCAAGCGCCGTGAGGACCTGACAACTAAAGCTGCAAAATTCCTGCTCGCCAATACACACCGCAAGGCCATCGTGACGCTGCCGTCGCCCTACATCCTGGGGTGGCGCATGTGGCGGGAGGACGTTTCGGGCGCGGCCTATTCGACCCGGGAGGAGTTCATGGCGGCGAGCGCCGAGATACTGCGTGAAGAGGTTGAGGGCCTGGTGGCAGCCGGGGTCGATCACATCCAGATCGACGAGCCGTGGCTGCTGTTGCTGGTGGACCCGGAGCACCGGGCGCGGATCGGGGTCAGAAATATCGAAAAAGAGATCGAGACGTGCACGGGGATGATCAACGAGGTCGTGAAGACAGTTGGCGATACACCCACATCGGTCCACATGTGCCATGCCCACTTCGGGCGGGAACGATATGGCGATGGCGGCTACGAGCCCATCATCGACGCACTGGCCGACATAAATGTCGACAGGTTTGCCATGGAGTTCGCAGCTCCCGAGTCACACGGCGTGGGTGTGCTGGCAAGGTTCCCGGCGGGCAAAGTGCTTGGCCTGGGGGTGATCGACCAGATCGACACGAATGTCGAGACACCGGAGATCGTAATCGAGCGGGTGGAAGAAGCACTCAAGCACGTGCCGGCGGACCGTATGACGCTGAATCCCGACTGCGGATTCTCGCCGGGTGCGCAGAATCCCATGGATATTGACGAGGCGTTCCTGAAGCTCAGCGCCATGTCTGCCGCGGCGATGCAGTTGCGGAAACGCCACGGCTGAAACACATAACAAACCCGATTTCCCGAGCGAAATGAAGTGGAGTTGAAGGATCTCGATGGCAACTGGCTTATTGTGTCGCCTGCTCAATCGCCTGAATCCGAATTTTGATCTCACAAGATCACTAACAAGGTTGAGGTCCCTCCACTCCGCTTCGCTGCGGTCGGGAAATCGTGTTATGGCTTATACGAATTGGCACACTTGCATGAGACCATTTCCGGAGGTCTCGGACCGTTGAGGGGACGGAGCCCAGGAGGAGTAGACGCAAATGGTTGAAGCAGAGGTCACATTCCACAGTGGGGACGATGAACTGGCCGGTGTACTGGTTCTCCCCGATGGTCCGGGACCCCATCCCGTGACCGTCTTCATCCACGGATCGGGCAGTGCCACCCGCGAGGGATTTGGCCTGTACGCCCCGATCTGGAGCGAATTCTCTCGCAACGGGATGGGCTCGGTCTCATGGGACAAGCCCGGTGTCGGCGACTCGACCGGCAAATTTCTGCAGCAATCGTTCGAGGGCCGCTCCATGGAGGTGATTGCGGCCATCGACTTTCTGAAGCAACGACCCGATGTCGACAGTTCGAGAATAGGCCGGTGGGGTATCAGCCAGGCAGGCTGGGTAATGCCGATGGTCTGCGATCGCGCACCGGACGACGTGGCGTTCGTCATCGGCGTTGGAATTCCCGTGGGCACCGTGGCGGAGCAAGAGCGATTCAGGATCACGCACACACTCCCTGCGGACGGCTATTCAGCCGCGGAGACGGAGCAGGCGCTGGCCGCTGCAGACCTGGCAACCGAATTGTTGCGCGAGAACGCTTCACTCGAAACGGCAAATCGAAACCTGGACCGGTTTCGGAGTGAGAGATGGTTCGAACTGGTGTTCGGCGACTTCGACGAAGCGGACTACGAATTCGGAAAACGAATTTACTTCTACTCTCCGGTCGACCACCTGCCGTCTGTCCGGTGCCCGGTGCTCGCGATATTCGGGGAGTTGGACACCCTGGTCGACGGCAAGCAGAGCGAACGCGTTCTCAGGGAGCTGTTACCGAAGGCCGGGAACCACGACCTAACGGTGAAATTCTTCCCAGGGGCCAACCACAGCATGGTCAAGGCCGTGACCGGCGGTCAGGAAGAAATGGGCCGGCGTGAGGGTAACGAATGGGAATATGCAGAAGGCTACCTGGCGCTGATGAGCGAATGGCTCACGCAACGCCAGATGTCGAGTGTATAACCACCCAATACTCGTTATTCCGTTCTCATTCTCGGCTAACTACAACGCCAATTAGACCCTACCAGTCGGCAACCGATCCGTCGTTTTCGTAGTAGTTTTCCCCGCCGAGTTCTTTGTGGTACCCGTAGGCCTCACCGTCGTACGTTTTGGTAGCTTCTACCTCGTCGATCTCGACACCGAGTCCCGGAGTGTCCCAGAGCT
>JASLNQ010000061.1:0-9397 GCA_030745955.1 Dehalococcoidia bacterium
CAAATTTCAGGTTTGATGCCGGTTTTATCGCAGATTCTGGAGAAGAAGTGTCATCGTAAACCGCAGGAACCGGCAGTCGTCGGGCCGATCTTCCACGCTAATGCTACGGCGAGCAGTACGTTGAATTGGCCGACATAGTCGTTTCCAGGATTATTTCGAAAAATTCATGCGGAATATTTGCGAGCTAAATCATACGTCCCACTCGCCGACGATCGCCGGTTGGGGGGGTTCGTCGAACTCACTTCCCCCTGCCCTCTGTCGTCGTCTCGTTCCAGAGCTGCAGCGCTCGCTGCGCTCGCTTGGGGGTTTTTCGATGGAATGGTGGCGTTGACGTGGATTGTTTCCCGAGGTAAGGACTCCTGTTTCGGTTAGTGCAAGAGTCTCTATTCAGAACGCTGAACCCATTCTTGACCAGCTAGAGGATAGGTTCAGGTGGCGGACCAGCTTCGAGCTGAACCTTTCGCTGCAGATGAAGCTGGTAGGTGGCGTACGCGGTGGCGTGAAGCGACTTTCGACTTGTTGTCCCAGTTCATATTGAACTGATGTGAATATGGTCGGGGAGCCGGGATTTGAACCCGGGACCTCTTCGTCCCGAACGAAGCGCGCTACCGAGCTGCGCCACTCCCCGAAAAGTCGAACCTACCGATTATAGCCGTGCACGTGGCCCCATTGGCACCGAAACGCGCTGGTGATTTTTCACCGTCCAATCGACCTCGGCTCGAACTCTGCCACCAACCAAGCGAAGGCACCTGCGGGCGATCCATCGAAGCACCGGCATGCCAGACCACGGCAAGCCAAACTCCACCGGGTCCACCAGGACCAAGCCCGCCACCACCGGCCACCCGAAGCAACCTCGTCCTCCGCGAGAAAATCCCTACACCGGCGCCACTACCCAGTCGGGGGCCTCACCGCGCACGACACGCCCCGCATTCTCCATCGTGAACTGGGCACCGTTCAACTCCGACTCCAACGCACGTGTCGCCATGTGGGGCGTAACCACCACGTTTGTCATCGTCGGCAGCGGGTTGTCGGCCTCGACCGGTTCGATCTCCGTAACATCGATGCCCGCTGCGAAAATCTCCTTCGACTCAAGGCCCTTGATCAGCGCATTCTCGTCAACGACCGGTCCCCGGCACGTGTTGATAAGGATCGCCGTCGGCTTCATCAGGCCCAGCTCGCGGTCGGAAATCATATGCCGGGTAACGCGGTCCAGCGGAACATGCAGGGTCACGATGTCACTGGTCGACAGCAACTCGTCCAGCTCCACCCGCCTCGCACCGGTCGCGGTAACATAGTCGTCGGGGTGATCGACGATATCGGTGTAAACGATCTCGCACTCCCAGCCCGCCAGCCGCTTCGCAACGCGGGACCCAATCCTGCCGAGTCCGACAATCCCGATGCGCTTCCCGACCAGCGTGTGGAACTCGGTACGGTCGCCCCCGACGCCCTGCATCCACGTCCCGGCCTTCACGCTCTCGATCTGAACATCGAGCTTGCGGTTGACCGAGAACATCAGTCCGATCGCGTGCTCGGCGACTGCCACTGCATTAGCACCGCCATTGTTCGCGACATCGACACCCAGCTCGGCAAGCCCGGCCTTATCGATCCAGTCGGTGCCAGCACTGGAAGTCTGGACCAGCTTCAGCGTGCTCAGTTTCTCGGCCAGCTCGAGTATTTTCGGATACGGACCCTGCGGAAGGATCACTACCGCACCCTGGCACTGCTCCACAACCGCGTCGAACGACTGCGAGCTGTCCACGCGCCGCACGTCAATTCCGCCAACGCGGTCAGCAGCAGCCTGGACCTCTCTATTGCGAATTTCAGAACCCGGTCTTGGTTGGCCCAGGATTACCACGATGTTCGACATATCTCTTCCGTTCACCCGTTTGCCACAGCAAACTGCACTATCAAATGGCACAAAAACGGACCAACCCCAAAGCGGTCGGAACGCACGATGGCGGATTATACTTGCAAGGTTGGATTGAAACGCAACAGGACGCTCTGTCAATCCCGACTGCTGGATCAGCAGACCGCCACGGGCGGCATTTCCAGCGCAATTCGATACACCTGACAACCACCCGCCACCCCGAATTTGAACTCAGTCACCGTACGCGCCCCCGCGACCACCGCCAATCTCGGACCAGGCTTCGACTGCATTGGCATGGCACTCGACATCTGGAACGACCTGACCCTTACCCACGGCGACTTCAACGTGGCGACCACCGGCGAGGGTGCCGATCTGCTGCCGCAGGACACCCGAAACCTTGTCGTAACCGGGGTTGAGGCTGTCTTCAACCACATCGGTGAATCCGTCCCGGGGTTCCAGTACAAATGCACGAACCGGATACCGTACGCACGCGGCATGGGCAGCAGCTCGGCAGCGATCGTCGCCGGTCTTACCGCCGGGTCGGCCATCTCCGGCGCTAACCTCAGCAACGAAGAGCTGACCGTCCTCGCTGCCGACATCGAGGGACACCCCGATAACGTCGCACCCGCGATATACGGCGGTTGCACTGTTGGTGTGCGCAATGGCACAGAGAGCTGGGTCATCGACCAGGTCGACCTCCCCGAGGACCTGCACGCGGTGCTGTTCGTACCTGAAATGCAGGTGAACACGCACGAATCCCGGGCCGGCCTTCCCGATCAGATCAGCCGCACCGACGCCGTGTTCAACATCGGCAGGGCAGCACTGCTTGTCAACGCTCTTTCAACGGGCCGGCTCGAACTGCTGAAGTACGCCACCGACGACCGGCTCCACCAGCCACACCGCACGCAGGCGTTCAAGGCCATGCCGCACCTCATAAAGGCCGCGCTCGCAGGGGGTGCCCACGGCGCGTTCCTCTCGGGTGCCGGCCCATCGGTCATGGCGCTGTCGACCGGCAGCGAATTTACGATCAGCGCCGAGATGTCTGAAACCGCACGCACGTTCGGCATCGGGGGCAAATCGATGATCATGGCGGTCACGCAGGAAGGCGCCTCGGTGGTAGCGAGTTCATGACACCGAAAGCTGAAATTGATCGACGCCCGGTTATTGTGCAGAAGTACGGTGGCAGCTCGCTGGCGGACGCCGAGCATATTCACAACGTTGCTTCTCGCATCATCGCTCGTAGCGAAGAAGGTGTCGATATTGTCGTTGTTGTTTCAGCGATGGGCGATTCCACTGACGAGTTACACGCGCTCTCAAGAGCGGTAACGAAAGGCGTAACCCCGGACGCCCGTGAAATGGATACGCTGCTGTCGACAGGCGAGTTGGTCAGTTCGACCTTGATGGCGATGACGCTCAAAACCCGCGGTCACGACGCGGTAAGCCTGAGCGGAGCACAGGCCGGTATCAAAACCGACGCCGTACATGGATCGGCCCGAATTGCCGACATCAAGACCGAACGGCTGCATCGTGAACTTGACAAAGGTCGCATAGTGATCGTCGCCGGATTTCAGGGGCTTGCCGATTCTGGTGACGTGACTACGCTGGGTCGGGGCGCATCGGATACCTCTGCAGTCGCGCTTGCCGTCGCCACGCAGGCGGAGCGATGCGAGATATACACCGATGTCGAAGGAATCTATACGACTGATCCTCGGCTCACCAACAAAGCGCGAAAGCTCGCAGAGATCGGTTTCCAGGAAATGCTGGAGATGGCCGTCCTCGGCGCGAAAATGAACCCGCGCTCAATCGAACTTGGTCTTGTCTACAACATGCCGATTTACGTTGCTTCATCATTTTCGAATGAAACCGGTACGCTTATCCACGGAGGAGAGCACACGATGGAAGTCCGCAAGGCCGTTACCGGTATTGCTGTCGATCGCAACGTCGGAAAGATCACTGTTCGGGGTGTGATCGACCGGCCCGGCGTGGCGGCAGGGTTGCTGCAACCGCTGGCCGATGCCGGGGTCAGTGTCGACGTAATCGTCCAGAACGCAAGCTCAGACGGCACGACCGACTTCACGTTCACCGTGGCCGCAGCGAGTGTCGACAGGGCCGCCGAGGTGATCGGGACCGACTCGACCGTCAAGTACGCAGAAGTTGCCACCGGCGTGAACCTCGCCAAGGTGAGTATCGTCGGCACCGGGATGGAAAACGCACCGGGCTACGCCGCCAGGATGTTCTCGACACTCGCCGACGTGGGCGTGAACATCGATATGATCACGACTTCCGAGATTCGTATCACCACTATCATTGAGCGAGACCAGGTTCAAAAGGCGGTCGGGGCGCTGCACGACGCCTTCGAGCTCGAAAAGACCGAATAGAATCGCGTTTGGTCTCGCACATTAGTCCGGACCCGGTAATTCCAGCGCCATTCATCACTCGTACGTAAGTTGACCCCTCCCTATCTCAGCGTCGTCGTCCCCGCCTACAACGAGCAGGTGCGGATCGCCTCGACAGTCAGCGAACTGGTCGAATACCTCTCTGGCTGGTCGACCGGGCAAACCGGTGACCGGACCTGGGAGCTTCTCGTCGTCGACGACGGCTCCACCGATTCGACTTCACAGATCGTCACCGAGATCAGCGAATCAAACGACCGCGTCAGGCTGATCGAAGCGTCCCACGGTGGCAAGGGTGCCGCCGTCAGGAGGGGCATGGACGAGGCCACCGGCGATTGGCGGTTCCTCTGCGATGCCGATCTCTCGATGCCGGCAGACAATCTCGGGCGGTTTTTCGGCGACCCCGGCGGCACCGGCGGCCCCCGCAGCGAAAAAGGCGAAAGCGGCCATCCCGCCTACGACGTGTCCATCGGCTCGCGAGAAGCCCCCGGTGCCCGGCGCTTCGGCGAACCGCGCAGCCGGCATTTCAAGGGCCGCCTGTTCAACTACGCCGTAAAAATCCTCGCGCTGCGCGGGATCGAAGACACCCAGTGCGGCTTCAAGCTATTCTCGGCAGAAGCCACAACCCGTCTCTTCCCGCACCAGTCCCTCGATGGCTGGGCCTTCGATGTCGAGTTGCTGGTAATGGCAAAAAAAGCCGGTTTCACGGTCGGCGAAGTGGCAATCGACTGGCACTACCGCGAGGGCTCGAAAATGACCCTCAAGAACGGCCTGCTAGCCGTTCTGGATGTGGCAAAAGTGGGGTTGAATAACATGGTCGGAAAGTACAGGGCAGTCGGGCGAAAGGGCGGAGGGTAGAGATGTTCACCAATCCACCGGCCGCCGAGGTCCGCACGATCCTCACAGAAGCGAAAACTATTGCAGTCGTCGGGATCTCCGAACGGGAAGACCGGGCCAGCAGATACGTCGCCGAATACCTGCTGCGTGAGGGCTACACCATCTACCCGGTGAACCCGAACCTCGACGAGTGGCATGGCCAGAAGGCTTACGACACCGTCATGGACATTCCCGCCAAAGTGGATATTGTCGATGTGTTCCGGCGTCCCGAGTACGTGATGCCAGTCGCCGAAAACGCCGTGAAGGCGGGTGCGAAGGTACTCTGGCTCCAGCAGGGCATAATCAACGACGAAGCCGCCGATCTTGCGGCGGCAGCGGGGATCACGGTCCTGATGGACACCTGCATCATGGTCGAGCACAAAGCAATGAAACTGGGCTTGTAGCCTTGACGGACGAATCCACAAAACAACCTGAAGCCGGTCCCACACCCACCGACACAGCCACAGCCACGGCCACAACCACGCTCAAGGTGGCGATCGTGGTGCCGACCTACAACGAGGCCGAAACCCTGCCTGTGCTGATCGAGAAGGTTGCCACCCAGGGCATCGACGGACTCGGCTTCGTCGTCGTCGACGATGGATCACCGGATGGCACCGGCGATATCGCCGATCGCCTGGCTGATGAATTCCCGGGCATCTTCCTTGTTATCCACCGCGAAGGCAAACAGGGTCTCGGGACCGCATACATGGCCGGTTTCCAGACCGCCCTCGACGCCGGCGCTGAACGAATCGTGGAAATGGATGCCGACCTCTCTCACCCGCCACAGGTGCTGCCAGGCCTGATCGCCCAACTGGACACCGCAGACGTCGTGGTCGCTTCCCGGTACACCGATGGCGGTGGGGTCGACCCCGGCTGGAGTTGGGGCAGGAAACAGATCAGCTACTGGGGCAACGTCGGCATCCGGATGATCCTGGGTCTGAAGGTGAAAGACGCTACCGCGGGTTTTAAGGGATTTCGACGCCAGTCCCTCGAAACGATAAGACTCGAACGGATGAAACTCACTGGTTTCGGGTTCCAGGCAGAAGTCGCCTACCGGTGCCAGAAGGCCGGACTGAACATCGTCGAGCACCCGTACGTGTTCATGGAGCGTACTGCGGGTGCCTCGAAAATGTCGTTCGCCATCGTCGTAGAAGCGTTCTTCCAACTCACATGGCTGCGCATCCGCGGCTAAACCCTCCCTTTAGCGCAGGCTATCGACATGCAGGTAAACGGCAAACAGTATCGAGCGGTCTGGTGGGACGATGGCGCGATCAAGTTCGTCGATCAACGGCTCATCCCATTCCGCTTCGAGATCGCCACGGCGACAACCATCGACGAAGTCGCCGAAGCCATCGCAGCCCTGGGAGTCCGCGGCGCTCCGACCATCGGCGTGATGGCCGCTTACGGGCTGGCGCTGGCCACCGAGATTGGCCATGACCCCGACGACGCCTACCAGCAGCTGGCCGCAACACGCCCCACCGCAGTGAACCTCAGGGTGGGCCTCGACCGGGTGCGCAATGCCGGACCCGGGCAAATACTCGAAGCAGCAAGAACGTTCGACAACTCCGAGGTCGCGGCTGCCGAGGCGATCGGCGAGAACGGCGCCGAACTCATCGGGACCGGCACCCGGTTCCTCACCCACTGCAACACGGGCTGGCTCGCAGCGCAGGACTGGGGCACCGCGGCCGCAGTGATATTCAAGGCACAACGGGCGGGCAAAGGACCGTTCGTCTTCGTCAGCGAAACCCGCCCCCGGCTGCAGGGATCCCGTCTCACCGCCTGGGAGATGAAAAACGAAGGCGTCGACCACGCAGTAATCGCCGATTCGGCCTCGGCATTTCTGATGAGCCGGGGCGAGATCGACATCGCGATCGTCGGGGCCGACCGCATCGCAGCGAACGGCGACACCGCAAATAAGATCGGCACCTACCAGCATGCACTGGCCGCCAGGGCCCACGGCGTGCCGTTCTACATCGCCGCCCCAACATCGACCATCGATCCGGACACGCCCACCGGCGACGAGATCGATATCGAGGAGCGCGACAGCGACGAGGTGCTCGCTGTCCACGGCCTCGACAATGACGGAACCTTGAGAACGGTGCGGATCGCGGCTTCGGCCTCCGGAACGCCCGATGAATCCCCTACGCGAAACCCGGCTTTCGATGTGACCCCGGCCGCGCTAATCGCGGGCATCATCACCGAACGCGGAATCGTTCAGCCGTCGACCGAAGCCATCGCCTCTCACCTGGCCTGAACACCGGGCAAACAACCACCTGCAGTTCAGAGATTCGGTGGCGCACACCGCAATCACAAGTTCCACCTGCACGAAACCTGTGTGTGTACGCACAGATAAAGCGCGTATTGACACAGGGCTGAATCCCGAAACTGGGAGATATCACGTCTGTAACACGTTATCGGTCAGGGCGACCGATACATGGAATTAGTCTTCTGGGAACCCCAAATGGTTAGCCAGCGTCAACCCTCTCAATCACCCCGGTCTTTCAAGAAAATCGAAGAGGAAGCCATCGACCACGCACTCTCCGGTCGCTGGGAAGAAGCCCTCGCTGTGAACCACGAGGGACTCCAGACCGATCCCAACAACGTGGGTTGCCACAACCGGCTGGCAAAGGCATATCTCGAACTGAGCAGGTACAAGGATGCACTTGCATCGCTCAAAGCGGCCCTGGTCATCGACCCGACCAACAGGGTCGCAACCAGGCAAATGGACAGGCTGTCGAAGCTGGACGGCCGGGGCGTCGCACGCCGGACCTCTGGCGGTAGCGCAACCAACTCGGCCCTTTTCATCTCGGACCCGGCCGTCGCAACGGTATCCGAGCTGAAGAAAGTTGCCCCCCCGGAAGTTCTCGCAGCTATATCACACGGCGACAAGTTCAAGTTCGACATCGATGACGCCGTGGTGAACGTTCACACTCCGGGTGGTGAGCGGGTCGGCACGCTGGAAGTGCGCATCGCAACACGGCTCCGGAAGATGATCGCAGGCGGCAACAAGTACGAAGTCCTGGCAGCAAAACTGTCCGATTCCGAAGTGGTTGTGATTGTCCGCGAAACGAAGCGCTCGCCCGAGCAAGCGCGAATCGCGTCATTCCCGTCTTACCTGCAGAAGAAGATCGGCGACTTCGACATCGACGACCCGATGGCGATCAACGATGAAGTTCGCATGGAAGACGACATCGATGAACAAGCGCCCCGGCCCGTCGAGGCCGAGGCCATGAAGTCGATCATGCGGGGCGAATTCGGTGGGTCTGCCGACGACGCAAGCCTGAAGTTCTAACCGTATCCCGCTCGCTCCAGCACGTTCCTCACCGCGCCCACAAACGCGTCAACGTCGGCTTCGGTGTGCACGGTCGAAACATTCCCGGCACACCGGTTCGACATCAGGAATCCTTCATTTAGCAGGCCAATGAACATCGTGCGCAGCATTTCCGCGTCGTTCGTTGCGTAGGTCCTGTAGTCAACCACCTCTTCCGACGTGAATTGCAGCGCGAACAACGACGCGACTCCGGTCACTCCCATCGGCACCTCGAGCTCGGCAAACAGCTCCCGGAGCTTGCACCGCAGTAGGTCACCCAGCCTTTCGAGGTACTCGTACTTATCGGGCGACAGCGCTTCGAGCGTCGCAATTCCCGCCGCCGCGGTCATCGGGTTGCCATTAAAAGTGCCGGCGTGTTGCACGGTAGGACCGCCGTCCGACGGGTCCCACATCGCCATGATCTCGTCACGGCCGCCAAATGCACCGACCGGCATGCCACCACCGACCACCTTGCCAAAACAGGTCAGGTCGGGTGTGATGCCGTAGTAGTCCTGCGCCCCGCCGTAAGCTATGCGGAAGGCGATGACCTCGTCAAAGATCAACACGATCCCCAGCTCATCGGTCAGGCGTCGCAGACCTTCCAGGAACTCAGGCTTCCCGGGCACCATCCCGCACTGGCCGTTCACCGGCTCGACAATTACCGCCGCCAGCTCGTCTGCGTGCTCACGGATGATCTTTTCCGCTGCGACAATGTCGTTGAACGGTGTGATGAAGATTTCGTTGACCGCACCCTCCGAGATTCCCGGGAACGCCGCCACCGCATTCGGCGACTTTGCATCGCCTGCCGCGTCAAGCGGTGGCAGGACGCTGATCTGTATGGCGTCATGGTTGCCGTGGTAGGCCCCCTCGCACTTCACCAGCTTTCGCCTGCCCGTGAACGCCCTTGCCGCGCGGATCGCATTGAGCGTCGCCTCAGTCCCCGTGTTCACG
>JASLNQ010000061.1:9407-9643 GCA_030745955.1 Dehalococcoidia bacterium
GCTCGCACATCAACTCGGCCCAGCGGACAACCGACGGGCTGGGTGCCGGGAACGAAAGGCCGTGCTCTATCTGCTCCCTGAGTGCGGCCGTGACCTCGGGTGGCCGGTGTCCGAGAATCAGCGTCGTCATGTTGTTCACGAAATCGGTCCGCTCGTTACCGTCGGCATCGGTCATCACGGTGCCCGTGCCATCGGTGATGTAGAGCGGGAACGGATCCCAGAAAATCGAGCCCCGG
>JASLNQ010000062.1:0-265 GCA_030745955.1 Dehalococcoidia bacterium
ATTTTCGGTAACCCCCCGCCCAGTTTGAGTCCAGTACGAAAACGGATGAAAAACCGGCCGGGCTGAAACGGTTTTCAGGACAACGTGGAGCGACAGTGGAAATATCGACCCGTCAAATAGCGCTTTTCCTGGCGGGCGCGCTCGCCGTTGTGAACCTCGGTTCGGCCATCGCTGTGTGGTGGGACAAGTGGCGCGCAGCGCGTGGCAAGTGGCGGATGAGGGAAGAGACGCTCTACGTTTGGGCCCTAGTAGGGGGATGGCCCGG
>JASLNQ010000062.1:275-9591 GCA_030745955.1 Dehalococcoidia bacterium
GACATCCAAGCGGTCGTTCATTGCGAAGTATGCGTTCGTGACGGCGCTGAACATCGCGGCTATCGGCGCTATTGGCTACGCCGTGATCGTATGAACGAATTTGGGCCGGGATTGTCACTCGTTTGGGTTTGCGGGACTATAATCCCGCAATTCCGGTGGTGTGGTTGTTCCCCCGGACAGGTTGTTTCCCTGAAATGGTGATCGAATAAGAAAGAAGTCGCCGTGGCGCACCCGGCAGAGCCCGGTCGCTCGCACCGACTTCGCCCGAGAGGCCGAGAGGTAAACCGTGGATATGGACCGCGACCTACTAATGCTGATGCTTCGCCGCATGTGGATGATTCGTAACTTCGAGTTGAAGGTGATCGAGGTCCACTCGGCCGGTGAATTCACCGGTGCTGCTCACCCGTATATCGGCGAGGAAGCCGTAGCTGTCGGTGCATGTGCCGCCCTGAAGGACACCGACTACATTGCGGGGAACCACCGTTCACACGGCCACCCCATTGCCAAGGGCGGTCGCGTCGACAAGGCCATGGCCGAGCTTTATGGCCGTGTCGACGGCTACTGCAAGGGCAAGGGCGGCTCAATGCACCTGGCCGACTTCTCGATTGGGATTCTCGGTGAGTCCGGGATCCTGGGGTCGTCAGTCCCGGTCGCTGTTGGTGCTGCACTCGCTGCCAAGATCAGGGGCGAAGACTTCGTTTCGCTGGTGTTTTTCGGCGACGGGGCCTCCAACCAGGGTGCGCTCCATGAGTCGATGAACCTCGCCTCGGTATGGGACCTGCCGGTCATTTTCCTGTGCGAGAACAACCAGTATGCGGTGACGACTTCGTATGCCGACACCGTGGCGGTCGAGCATGTTTCCGACCGTGCTTCGGCCTACAGCATGCCGGGTCTGCTCGTTGACGGGCAGGATGCGATAGCGATGTACGAGGCGACCGTCGAGGCGGTGCGCAGGGCGCGGGTGGGCGAGGGGCCGACGCTCATCGAGGGTCTCACCTACAGGTACGAGGAGCATTCGCTTGGGCTGAACCGGGCCAGGCGGGGCGAGTATCGGACAGAGGACGAGATTGACACCTGGCGCGACCGCGATCCGATTGTGCTGCACGAAGACCGCCTGATTTCGCAGGGTATCGCGACGCGCGAAGAGTGCGATGCGGTCAACACCGAAACCCAGGAAGAGGTTGAGAAGGCTACCGATTACGCCCGAAACAGTCCGTTCCCCAAAGAGTCGGACCTGTTCGAGGACATGTGGGCCAACCCGATCCCTCAGCCTTAACCGGGGTTCAGCCACACCTCAATTACTGGCACTGGCACTCCCAGGTTTTCCTAATCCACCTACTCCACAGGTAATCAATCAAAATGGCGCAGACCGTATTTATCGAAGCAATCAACCAGGCAATCGCCGAAGAGATGCGACGCGATGAGAGCGTTTTCATCATGGGCGAGGACATTCGCCGTGCCGTCTACGGGACCACCGCGAACCTCCTTGGCGAGTTTGGCGAAAAACGGGTACTCGACACACCGCTTTCCGAGAACGGCTTTTTCGGGGCCGCGGTTGGCGCTTCGCTGGTGGGGATGCGGCCGATCGTTGAGACACTGACCAGCTTTATGTGGGTTGGGATGGACCAGCTGGTTAGCCAGGCTGCGAAGATGCGATACATGTTCGGCGGGCAGGCGACGCTGCCGGTCGTTTACCGGGCGACGATGTTTTACGGCGGTGGTTCGGCTGCCCACCACTCCGACCGCTCGTACCCGATGTTCATGAACATGCCCGGTTTCAAGATCGTCGTGCCGTCGAACCCGGCCGATATGAAGGGCCTGTTGAAGTCGGCGGTGAGGGACGACGATCCGACGATTGTGTTCGAGGACGGGACGCTGTTCGGGATGCGCGGCGAGGTACCCGACGATTCGGAGCTACCGCGGGGGGAGCTGGTGGTGCCGTTCGGCGAGGCGAATGTAGTTCGAGAGGGGACCGACTGCACGATCGTGGGCATTGCGGCATCGGTAAACCACGCCGTGGCAGCGGCCGACCAGCTTGCGCAGGAGGGTATTTCCGTTGAGGTTGTCGACCCCCGGACGCTGGTGCCTTTCGACAAGGAGACGGTACTGAACTCGGTTGAGAAGACCGGGCGACTGGTGATTGCGGATCCGGCTCACAAGGTGTGCAGTGCGGCTTCGGAGATTGCCTCGATCGTGGCGGAAGAGGGGTTCTGGTCGCTGCAGGCGCCGATCCAGAAAGTCGCCTCCGAGCAGGTCCATATTCCCTACACGCCATCGCTAGAAAAGCTGGTGTACCCGACCGTTGAGAAGATTGTCGCCGCGGTGAAGCGTACGCTGGAGAGCTAAGTGGTGCCATTGGCACGCTTTCTGAGAGGTCGACAGGTGAAGGCGCGCTTGAGGTGGTAGTGCTTCAGAGCACCCCGCCGCAGTCCCGGGTGCGTTGCTGCAGGCTCCCTCGGATGACAGCCCGTGAGGATACGAACGATGCCCTGGAAAATTCTCCTGATCGGCGGCAGCACTGGCACCGGGAAGACTCGACTTGCGCAGGAGTTGGGGCGCGAACTTAGAGTTTCGGTCTTGCAGGTTGACGACCTTCGCCTGGGGTTGCAGGCGATCACGACCGAAACAAGTCATCCAGCCCTGCATTCGTTCACAGGAGCTTCTGCCGAGAAAACCCTGAACAACCCGGAATCGATTGTTGAAGGTTATTTGAGCGTGGCTGAAATCATGGAACCGGCGGTACGGGCCGTAATGTCTCACCACATCGACGTCGCGGACACCGGGCCACTCATCATTGAGGGTGACGGGATCCTTCCCCGCCTCGGGTCGGTGGAGTATCTCAGGCAGGTGGATTCCTGGTTCCAAAATGTCGCGGATGACACCGTGAGAAGTTTGTTTCTTGTCGAGGAAGATTTGCAGCAATTGCGCGCGAATATGTACGGGAGAGCGAGAGGAGATGGGAACGCTCCAGGCGATAGAGAAGGCGATCGCTCCATCCTTTCACAGGGTGGCTGGCGGCTGGGTCAGAAGTTCAAAATTGATGCCGGGACCTATTCAGTCCCGGTCATCCTGTCGAGACCATTTGACGGTCTGTTGCAACGGGCGCTGGATGCCCTGGGATTGCGTGGGCAAAGTCGACACCGGGCGTAGTTGCACCGCCATAAGATTCGTCGGGTCACTGGCACAGCGACCTGATTATCGCGTTACGCTAGAGGGGCTAATCCTTCCCCTGAGTTCATACTTCGCCAGGAGTTTGCGGTGAATCCTGTGTTTGAAAATTGCAAGGCTCTTACGTTCGACCTGTTCGGTACCATTCTCGACCTCGGCGGATCGCTGACGCCGCACTTGAAGATCTTTCTTGACGGTCGACGCTCCGATATCGCCCCCGCAGCTATGTGGCAGCAGTTGCGGTACCGGCAGCGGATTGAGCAGTACCAGGACACGCTGGTCGAGCTCGGGCATTCTGGCTATCTCGAGACGGTCCAGAAGGCGTTCGTGTACGTGGCACGCGTCAACAAGCTCGATCCTACCGAGGCGCAGGTGGAGACGTTCATGGCTGGCTGGCAGGAGCTTTCGCCGTTTCCAGAGTGTGCCGGGGCGCTCGACCGGCTTCACGAGCGGTACCGGCTGATCGCCCTTTCGAACGGAAACCCGTGGTTCCTCGACCATCTCGTAAGAAACCGGATCAGGTATGAATTCGACGGTGTGATGTCGGTTGAGGAGGTTGGCGCTTTCAAGCCGACGCCGGGCGTATATCGCCGGGCTGCCCGTAACCTGGACCTTGAGCCGGGCGAGTTGATTATGGTCTCGGCGAATTCGTTCGACGTGATGGGCGCCCGAACGTGCGGACTCCGCGGCGCGTATGTGAACCGCTACGATCTGCCGTTCGAGGACACACACAAGTTGTACGAGCCCGACGTGACGGTGACGAACTTCACCGAATTGGCCGATGCCCTTCTTTAGGGCTCCGGGGCTGGGGAGGATTGGATTCAGGACTGCGATTGTCCTGATCGCGCTGGTCGCGGTGGTGGGTGGAGTTCTGGCGTGTTCGGATGAATCGGAGCCAGGGCCCGGGCCGACGCCACGGCCTTCGCAGACATCAACACCCGGGCAAACGCCAACACAAATGCCGGCATCGACGCCCACGGCTACTGCATCGGCGGCTCCGACTGCCGGTGTGTTGCCAACCGCGACTCAGCCGGCAACGCCAACCACCGTTACCCCATCGGTATCGTGGACTGCCGTTCCGTCGGTGACGCCAGCCGCCACTCCGCCCGCAGCGCCCACGGCAACACCCGAGGAGCCCGGTCAAACTGCTGATTCGCTGCTGGCCTCCATCGAGCGCAGTGTCGAGGTCGTCCGGGGGATTACTACACCGCCGCCCGTCGAGCACATGTTTGTCGACCAGGCGGGGATGCAGGAGCGGCTTGCCGAGGAGTTGAGCGACCCGGAGGTTGTCGAGCAGATCGTGCACGAGTCGGCGCTCCTGAAGCTGCTCGGTGTCATTCCGCAGGATTCCGACCTGGGTGCGATCTATGAAAGCATGCTCGGCGGGCAGGTGCTGGGCTTATACGATCCCGAGAAAGAGCAGTTCTTCGTGCTCGGTGACGACCGATCGGGCGCCGATTCAATCGACGTCGAGGCGCAGCTGACCTACGCCCACGAGTACGTGCACCGGCTACAGGACGCCGAGTTCGACCTGGAGGCGCTGGAGGAACGGACATCTGGGGACGACATGTCGATCGCAGTTTCGGCGCTTGTTGAGGGCGATGCGACCACCGCGCAGACGCAGTACATGATCGAGAACTTCGATTTCATGGACCTGGTTGGACTGCTCGAGTCTGCGGTCGCCAGTGAGGCAGAGCTCCCGGCATCACCATACTTTCTTCAGCGGGGTCTTGAGTTTCCGTACGTTGAGGGTGCCGCGTTCGTCGCAGAGCTGGTCGGGGCCGGCGGGTTCGAAGCGGTAGACGGGGCATATGTCGACCTACCGAGAAGCACAGAACACGTCCTTCACCCTGAGAAATTCTTTGCCGATGAGGTGCCGGTCGAGCTGGATGTGCCCGACGATGCGATGGGTTCGGAATGGTCGGTACAGGTCGAGAACGTGCTTGGCGAGTTCTTCCTGAAGACGTGGCTGGAGGCGCTGGGGAGCGGGGTCGCTGGTGTTGCCCTGGCTGGCTGGGGTGGCGATGCCTACGCCGTGTTCGAGGACGGTGCGGGCGGGCTCGCGCTGGGGGTTGTGATCGCGTGGGATACCGACCCTGACGCGCTGGAGTTTTTCGATGCGGCGTCGGACGCGCTGGACGCTAGTGACGAGTTCGCCGGCTCAGGTGCGGGCCTTCCCGGGCTGCTTGAGGCATGGGCGGGCCCCGGCGGGTTTGTGGTCATGAGCCGGTGGAGCTCGGACGAATACGGTGACGTGGTGGCGATTGGGATCGCCCCGGACGGCGCCAGTTCACAGGCGCTTGTTACGGCGCTTGCGGGCGGTTAGGTGCTTCAACATCGAACTCTGAGTGTGAATACCCGTCGAACTGGGTTGCATCTGCGCTAAGATAGCCGTCGGCGCCTTTTTTCGACCCGAATATCAGCGTTCTGCCAGTCGTCAGGAACGGCGGTTTTATGCGGGACTTTGCCGGTAAGCGTTGCGCCCGCAGACCGGCCCGAGAACGGTAAACATGTCTGTACCAATCATCCTGCCCCAATGGGGCATGGGGATGAATGACGGCGAGGTAATCAAGTGGCTCAAAGGTGTCGGTGATCCGATTGCCAGAGGCGACCAACTGGTCGAGATCGAGTCCTCGAAAGTCAACGCCGAGGTCGAGGCCACGGTGGATGGCACACTCGGTCGGATCGATATCGAAGAAGGCCGCGTCGTCGATGTAGGGACAGTGCTCGGATACGTGCTCGAAGCCGGAGATTCAGATTCGGACCTGCCCGCGGCGGCTTTTGTCGGCGGATCGGCTTCAACGCCTGCCCCGGCAGCAGCGGCCAGCCCTGCAGCGGCCCGTCCTGCTGCAGGAGCAGCCCCAATGGGCGGGAAGCAGGTCGTTACGCCACGCGCACGCCGTCTCGCCAAAGAGATGGATGTCGACCTGGCGGGAGTTACCGGCACGGGACCGAGCGGACGGGTCACCGAGGACGATGTCCGGGCATATGCGACGGGAGCCGTACCCGGAAATGGTGCTTTGGCGGCCCCGCCGAAGTCGATTGTTCCCGTGAAAGAGACGATCAAGCTGACGGGCCTCCGCGGGACTATTGCCCACCGCATGACCGAGAGCGCGGCCGTTCCCAGCGTGGTGCTTTCGACCCATGCCGATGTGACAGACACGATTGCGTTCCAGCGGGAGCTTGTTCGCGAGTGGCGTGAGCACCGGATCCGGCCGCAGTACCAGGACCTCGTGATCGCCGCCGTCGCTCGAGCGTTAAGAGAAACTCCAATCGCCAACGCCCATCTTGTGGGCGATGAGATCAGGCTCCTCAACGAGGTCAATGTCGGGGTTGCAATGGCTATTCCGGAGGGTCTTCTCGTTCCGGTGATCAAGAAAGCCGATCAGAAACCGCTGCTCAAGATCGCCCAGGAAGTGCGTGACCTTGCCCGCAAGGCGAAGGCGAACAACCTGACAATCGATGAAATGACTGGCAGCACTTTCTCGATAACCAACCTGGCCTCATATGGCATTGAAGATTTCAATCCGTTGCTGAACCTGCCCGAGGTCGGCATCCTGGGCATCGGCAGCGTTGACGAAATGGCGGCGGTCGTAGACGGGGAAGTTGTTCCGCGCTCGATCGCTCACCTGAACCTGGCGTTCGACCACCGGGCGTGGGACGGCGCACCGGCGGCGGAGTTCGTGCGGCTGGTCGCAAAGTACCTGAGCGACCCCGGCTGGATGCAGGCCTGAGCGCCGCAATATGAGCATCGTCGCCAGATGAGTACAGTCGGGATCATCGCCAACCCGGCGGCCGGAAAAGATATCCGTCGGCTCGTGGCACACGGAAGGGTTGTTTCCAACCAGGAAAAGGCCAACATTCTTCGCCGCGTGTTCGCGGGAATCGTGTCGACCGGCGCCGACCGTATCCTGATTATGCCCGACCACTCGGGCCTGGCCCGCCCCGCAGCGAATGACGTGGACGGCAAGATAGCCCTTGAGTTCGTGGAGATGCCGGTGGCCGACCACCAGGGGGCTTCAACGAATGCTGCCAGGGCGATGGCCGAGCAGGGTGCAGGCTGTATCGTGACACTGGGCGGTGACGGGACCAACCGGGTTGTGGCAAAGGGTTGCGGAGAGGTGCCGCTCGTGCCGATTTCGACGGGTACAAACAACGTGTTCCCTACGAATATCGAGGGGACCCTGGCCGGGATTGCGGCAGGATCGATAGCAACCGGCGTCCTGGAGCGCGGGGAGGTCAGTCGGCGTTCAAAGCGGATCGAAATTTTCGTCGATGGCAAGTATCGTGACGATGCGCTGGTGGATGCTGCCGTTTCGGGGCAGATGTTTGTTGGGGCGCGGGCGGTGTGGGACACCAGCACGATTCACGCCATGTTCCTGACCCGGGCCGAGCCGGCGAGCATTGGCCTTTCATCGATCGGCTCGCGGCTGACACCGGTTTCGATCGACGAGGACTGCGGGCTGTACGTCCGGCTGAACGGTGAACCGGGTGCGAGCGCAACGACGGTGACCGCCCCGATCGCACCGGGGATAGTTTCTGAGGTGAGGATCTCGGACTGGCGAAAGATCGTTCCGGGTGAGAAGGTCGAAATCGACGTTTATCCCGGCACCATCGCCCTCGACGGAGAGCGCGAGGTCGAGTTGCTGCCAGACCAGGACGTTTATGCGACGTTGAGCATGGACGGTCCATGGGCGGTGGACGTACCGAAGGCCATGGCGCTGCTGTCGACGCGGGATTAATCGCCTACGACATTTTCCGAGAGGCCAGGAGGAGCTGGCCGGTCTGCTTTTTCGTTCTTCGGGGCGAATGCGATATTCTCTCCGGCAACTTTAGACCTCGCAGGATCCGGGAGTGCTGGTGGCGTTGTATCCCTGGCGGCGCCTCGCCCCGGCCTGTAGCGATCTCGCCGGTCGGCCGTGGTTTAGTTGAGGCAGGAGGCTGTTCCTCATGACATCTGATCGTTTGAACGTAGCACTGGTTGGCGCAACCGGTAAGGTCGCGGCCCCAACCCACCTGAACGGATTCACCGGGATTCCCAACGCAAGCGTGTACGCCGTGTGCGATGTCGACCCCGATCGCGTCGGCGAGTTGGCCGAACGGCTTGGTGCGAAGGCGTTCACATCGTTTGAAGAGGTCCTTGCCGATCCGGGCATCGATGCCGTGGACCTCGTCACACCGCCGTTCCTGCACGCTGAGCAGACTATCGCCGCGGCGCAGGCGGGCAAGCACGTTTACTGCGAGAAGCCGATGGCGCATTCGATAACCGAGGCGAATACGATGATTTTGGCGCACCGGGACGCTGGAACGACCCTGATGGTCGGCGAGAGCTACGTGTTCCACCACCCGGCCGTTGCAGCGCGGGCCGTGATCGAGAATGGCGATATTGGCGATGTTCTGCATGTTCGGGAGGTCAAGGGGCCATGGATCATGCGTGAGGGCGAGGTAGGACGGCTCGGGGGGATGAGCCACGAGGCGAATGCGCCATGGCGGGTCGATCCGAAGCTGTCGGGCGGGGGCAGGTTCCCGTGGGTAATGGACCACGC
The DNA here is from genome assembly GCA_030745955.1 of Dehalococcoidia bacterium. The sequence goes on from JASLNQ010000062.1 coordinate 8,990, forward strand.
ACCGCATTTCTTCGGGGTGGCCCGGTACCTGGTGCCTGGTGCCGAGGTGACGGCGGTGACCGCGCACTCCCAGGCTGGTTCGACAGCGAGCGAGCGGGTCTCGGGTACAGGCGCCCCAACGGGGCAGGCGATCACTTCTGTCGCATGGAGCTACGACAACGGGACCGATAGTGCGTGGAACCAGGTCGAATCGGAGGGCGACGCTGTTAGCGAGGTGGGCTTTGTCATGACCGTTCACGGGACGAAGGGGACGCTGGTCGTGTACGGCGAGGGTGGCGGTGGCGCACCGGGTATGAGCCAACCGCCGGCGGTGGTGCTGCACAGGGATGGCAGGAGCCGGGTGATCGAAGAGGCCAACGCGACGGACCGGGTCTGGATGTCGAACAACAATTACTACGACACCTCACACCAGACCGCGCTGCAGCACTGGGTCGACTCAATACTGGCTGGCGAGCGGGTCAGGTATTCGGGTGAGGACGGCCGGTCGGAGCTGGCGGCGACGCTGGCGACGCTGAAGAGTGCTGAGGAGCGGAGGACAGTCGTGCCTGCCGATGTTCCGGCGGGGTGGACGGCTTACTAGAGGGAGTGCGGTTGCGGGGGTT
>JASLNQ010000063.1 GCA_030745955.1 Dehalococcoidia bacterium
GCGTGCTGCGATGATGGCAATGGAGTGCTGTTACTCAGTGAATTCGCCGGGGCAGCTTCTGAACTCGGGGAATCGCTACGGGTCAATCCATGGGACGTCGAGGGGACCGGGCTACAGCTCGAGCGTGGACTCAACATGAGTTTCGAAGAGCGAAACGAGCGTATGGCCCCGATGCGGCAGCGGATCATCGAGAACGACGTACACCGCTGGGTCGACCGGTTCATGCGGTCACTCGGGGATCCCGATGGAGAAGTCTCCGCGACACCGCCCATGTTGCGCTCAAGAGTTCTGGCTGAAACTCTTTCCGAACCATTTGCCTCGGCAAAATCTCCGTTGATCATGCTTGATTACGACGGATCGCTCAGGGAATTCACGCCACGATACGAAGACGCTACCCCTACACCGGAGATCATTGAGATTTTGAACAATCTCTGCTCGGTGGGCGGGACGGACGTCTTTGTCAACAGCGGCCGGGACCGACACACACTCGGTGGCTGGTTCAGCGGTACCGGTGTTTCACTGATCGCTGAACACGGATCATGGGTGAAATACGGGGACCGGGCCGAATGGGAACGTATCGGCCCGATGCCTGACCTTTCCTGGATGGCGGAAGCTCGTTCAATTCTGAACGAGTACGTCACCAGGACACCGGGGGCACGACTGGAAGAAAAGTCCTCTGCGCTTGTGTGGCACTACCGTGAAACCGAACACGATGTTGGCGAGTGGCAGTCGCTTGATCTCACATCCCATCTCGAAAACTCCCTGGATGGTGCACACGTCGAAATACTCACCGGGCCAAAGATCGTTGAAATCAGGAGCCGCGGTTCCGACAAGGGGCTCGCCTACGAAGTCGTCGAATCCAGACGAGGTCCTTTCGACTTCGTACTGGCTACCGGTGATGATCGTACCGACGAGGAGCTCTTCGCCAGGCTCGGGGTCAACGATTATTCCATTCACGTGGGCCAGGGTGGATCACTGGCATCTTCAGCGCTGGGCTCTCCCGCCTCTGTGCGCCGACTCCTAGCGATTCTCGTTGAGGCGCGAGCGGCGTTGTGACAGCAGCCCGACCGGCTTGCATTTCAACGACCCAATTCGTTCGAATTTCGGTTTTGCGCGCGTGACAGTCTCACCGCTCGGTACTTGCCTTTGAAAACTCCTCTTCGTTTTGGAGTTAGTTAGCTGGTGGGTCGCGCCTGGCGCCGCGAGCAAGCGCAGACTCAATACCGCCTAGAAAACTTTCAACCCTCATCCTTACGCTCGTCAGTCGTTGTGCTTGCGAGGTCGCACATGGACGGCCGCGCAGGCTCCGCGGGCCGCTCCGGGGGGCTCAGGTAGAGGGGAACTCGCCTGGCATGGTGACCGGACGGCCTTTGCGGGCTGATTCCTGGGCTGCGCGGGCGAACTGGAGTATGTATTTGCCATGTTGGCCGTTGAGGGGCGCGGTGTTGCCGGCCAGGCTGGAGTCGACGAAATCGAACATGCCGTCGCGGAACGATGCCGCCCAGTCCCACTCGATTTCCGTCGGCCCGATCTCGGTCATCACCCCGTCCGAGTAGATGACGAGTGGTGGTATATCGAGGGTTTTTCCAGTGCAGCGGTTAACCCAGATGAAGCCGCGCGTGCCCGAGATCTCAAACCATTCGTCTTCGGCCCAGTAGTCCGACCGCACGACCATTTCGTCCGATGCGATGGCGTCCCATGAGCCGTGCCGATTGCCCTCGCTGTGGAGCCAGCTGATGATCGCCGGGGCGTCACGCACCCAGCCCCGGTCGTTGGTCGATTCCCTTATCCAGGCAAATACCTGCTCGACGGGTCCGAACAGGTGCACTGCAATGGCGAACAGGTGGTAGCCGTAGTCGAACACTACCCGGCCACCACCGCTTTGCTTTTCGTCGAAGCGCCATGCGAGGGTGTCGGTGGGCACCTGCCATCCGTGTTTCAGCGCTCCTTGCACGGCCTTTATGCGGAGCGAGACCGGTTCGCCAATCACACCGTCGTTCATCATCTGCCTGGCCCGGACGAGTGGCGGGTAGTAACGGAAGTTTTCGAACACGCGCATCGAGGCGGATGAGCGTTTTTCGGCTTCGATCATTTCGTCGCACTCGTCGGCGGTCAACGCCATCGGTTTCTGGACCGAGACGTTTTTACCAGCCGCCAGGGCGTCGATGGTCATCTGCCGGTGGAGGTTGTGGGGCGTGATGATGTCGACGGCGTCGACGTTGGGGTCGTCGAGGAGGGCGCGGTAGTCGGTGTATGCCCGTTGGGCGCCCCATTCGGTGGTGCGTGCTTCGGCGACGCCGGGGTGGTTGTCGGCGACGGCGACTATCTGCGCCTGCGGGTACTGTGCGTATCCGGCGGCGTGGAGTTCGGCGATTTTTCCGGCGCCGATGATGCCGATTTTGAGTTTGTCGGGGTATGTGTTCAGGGTGCTGCCTGCTACTTGCGGTTTGGTGGTTTGGCGTGGGGTGATTCTAGAGGTTTGGGTTGGTGGGTTGGTGTCGCGCGGGTTGACTTTAGATCTCTCCGCTGCGGTCGAGATGACGGGGGAGTTACGGTTTTCGGAGTTTGCATCATGTTGCTCAACGTTTTTTCGCTTTTCCTCACGTTTAGTTCATGGGCTATCCGTAGCGCACCCGGTGGGTTGCAACGAAGATGCCAGTATCAGTTCAGGGTTTTTTACCTTCCGAAGTCGAAACGGAGGTCATCAGCGATGACGACGGACCAGTTCAGGTTTGCGATTAAAGACGGTACGCGCATCGAGCTGACGTTCCCGGAAGGGCACCGTGCGTACGACCTCAATGGCAAGTCGGCGGTGGTGCTGAGGTGCCTGGGGTGTGCGGATGAAAAGGCGACGCCCGAGAAGGTCGACTACCTGGTCAAGGTGGACGGTAGAGACGACATGCTCGTCATTCCTGCTCGCTGGATCATCGGCTGAGGGTCACCAGTGACTTTTTCTGCGACAGGGCTGGGCGCTGGCTGAAATCGTGGCGCTGTAGCTGCGGTGGGTTTGCCGTCCTTCGAGTGCCTCGGGATCGCATTTTCTCGTCGAGAGTTGAGGTGGGTTTGCCGGCGGGTTTCGCGCCGATTTCAGCGGTCAGGCCAGTTCACTGAAAACCTGTTCACCGACGAAGACCGTGGGCGGGCCGTCAACGAGTTGAGCCAAGTTCGCTTCAATCCATTCCCGTGCTTTTTCGATCGATTCGTGCGCGCCCTGTTCCGCTTCGAAGAAAGAGATGCTCGCAACACTGTGGTTACCGGAATCGATTAACCGGTAGGCATGGAATCCGGGTATCGATCGGACAATCTGCGCGAATTCACGCTCGACCCGCCCGATGAGTTCGTCGTCGAGTTTTGCGACTTTCATCCTGTAGATCCGTATCGATGTATACATCTTCTAGGCCCTTTGTATTGATCGGTTACTCGCGCAGGTGTCGAAGGATTGCGCTCGGTATTTGCGGCGGTGCAGCTGATGTTAGCTGAGAAGGGACTAGCTTGTTTTCCCGAGCGGGGTCGAAGATCTCCCGCGCCAGCTGTTACTGGCAAGCGAACAACCTTGCGCGTGGAACGGGATTTTCACCTGGCAGGTCAGGTCATTTCACCGAGGTCCCTCCGCTTTGGTCGGGAAATTGGGTTGTTTTCGTTTAAAGGGTTGTTGCTGGCAGGTGGGATTTGATCTCTCCGCTTTGGTCGGGATGACGGGTGCGTGGGTAGTATTGGGCATCTTTACGACGGAGGGGACGATGTCGGACGTACGAATTGCTGTTCTTGACGATTACTGGCATATCGCAGAGGGCGCGGCCGATTGGTCGTCGCTGGACGGTGCGAGCTTCGATTTCTATCACGACACCCTGATCGACCCGGCGGCGATCGTAGAGCGGTTGAAGCCGTACGACGCGGTGGTGACTACCCGTGAGCGGACCCGGTTTCCGGCGGAGGTCCTTGAGGGTCTGACCAACCTGAAGGTGATCGCGGGGACGGGTGCCCGGCAGGCGAATGTCGATCTCGAAAAGGCCAGCGAGCTGGGGATCACCGTTTGTAACACGAGCGGGTCGCGTGGCCGTGGAAACAGCACGGCCGAGTTGACGTGGGCGCTGGTCCTGGGTGTGACTCGCCATATTGCGTGGGAAGACCGGCAGATGCGCGAGGGCAGGTGGCAGACGCGCCAGGCCGAGGGTCTGGGTGGGAAGAAGCTTGGGATTTTGGGCATCGGGCGCCTGGGGACGATTGTCGCCGGCTATGGCAATCACTTCGACATGGATGTCATTGCGTGGGGTCCGACGCTCGATGCGGAGCGGGCGGCTGCGAACGGCGTGGAGCTTGTTTCGTGGGACGGGTTGTTCAGCGAGTCGGACATCCTATCGATTCACGTTCCGCTGACCGATCTGAGTCGTGGCTGGGTTACGGCGCGGGAGTTCGGTTTGATGAAGCCGAGTTCGTACCTGGTGAACACTTCGCGGGGTCCGATCGTTGACGAGTCGGCACTGATCGCTGCGCTGCGGGATGGGCAGATTGCGGGTGCGGCGCTGGACGTTTACGACGTCGAGCCGGTGCAGGCGGGTCATCCGCTGCTGACGCTGGACAACGTGTTGCTGGCGCCGCACCTGGGTTATTCGACGGTGAGCACGGTCGAGGGGTTTATGAAGTTGTCGCTGGAGAACCTGAGGGAGGCGATGCCGCGGCTGCGGAGCGGGCGGTAGGGGTCACCAGTGACTTTTTCTGCGATGGGGCTGGGTGCAGGCTGGATTGGGGGGTTGTTGCTGCGGTGGGTTAACCGTCTTTCGAGTACCTCAGGATGGTTTTTTAGCTGAGAGTGTCGGGTGATTTAGCCTGATTTCCCGAGCAGCGTCGAGGGATCTCTCGCGCCGGGTGTTGCTGGTTGACCTTCACCCCGTAAACAGTGCCACGGGAAGTGTTAGTTTTTCGGGATGTGACCTTGACCACCGCGGGTGGGTTTCCGGGGGGTTAGTTCAGTTCGAAGTCGAGGTTCAGTTCGGCCTTTATCGATTCGAACCACTCGATTACCTCGCGGTGGTACGGGATTCCGTCGCGAAGCCTGATTTCGACCTCTTCGGCTTCTGGCAGTCCGGCGTAGACAACCCGGTCGTGACCCGGCGCTGGTTTTGCGTTTCGCAGACCGCCGAGGAAGTTGTCCATATCATCCTTGAACTGCTCGGGATCGGTGAAGCCGTCGATCTTGATGGCCTGGACGTAGTGGCCCATGATCGTGCGCGGCTCCCGTGGCAGCAGGAACCCGGCCCCCATCCCCGAGAGGACCGTCGACAGAATTTCGCTCGTCGCGGCGAACCCGTAACCCTTGTGAGAGCCCTGCTCGCGGGTGCCCCCGAACGGGAGGATCATGTATTCGTCGGGCAGCGGGGCCGGTTCCATGATCGGAGTTCCCTCGGTGTCGGCCACCCATGCCGGGTCCATCGACGCCCCGATCCGCTGGGCGAGCCGCAGCTTGTTGCCGGCCACCTGCGTGGTTGCGATGTCGAACACAAACGGCGCTTCGTTGCGGGCGGGGGCTGCCCATGCCCAGGGATTGGTGGCAAACATCAGTTCGCCGGCGTGGGTGGGGACCATCGTCAGCGGGTTGCCGGCTGTGGTCGTGATCCCGATCATGTCGTGCTCGAGCGGCATCATCGAGTGGTAGGCGAGCATGCCGATGTGCCGTGAGTTGTGGACGGTGACTGCACCCATGCCGTGTTTTTCGGCCTTTTCGATGGCGAGTTCCATCGCCTTCGGCAAAACGTGGAGACCCAGCCCCGTGTCACCATCGAGGTTTGCGGTGACGTCGGTTTCGCGTGTTACCCGGACGTTCGGGGTGGGGTTGACCTCGCGGTCGGCGTATTGCTTGACGTAGACCCTGAGCATGTTCGATACGCCGTGCGATTCGCAGCCGCGCAGGTCACTGGTCATCAGGACTTCGGCGGAGAGTTCGGCGTCGGCCTGCGAGAGCCCGCATTTTTCGAAGATTTCGATGGTCGCCTGGCGCATTTTCCCGGGTTCGATGAAAACACGGTCTTTTTCGGGTACCAGGAATCGTTCGAGCATTTTGTTTCTTTCTTCCGCCCAGGTGGTTTTGGCGAGGTGGTTGTTTTGGTGCGCGTTGTGTTCGTCGCGTGGGTCGTTCGGGACAAAGCGAATTATGCAACGAAAGAGTGAACCTCGCAGCTTCGGTCCGCAAGGGGGCTTCGTGGCTGGCGGCAATTATCCGGGGATAGGGTTGGTGTTGGGCCAGTCGTTGGCTGTTGGAGGTGTCGAGATCCGGCCTTCAGCCATGTCCAGGCATGAGCTCCAGGATCGCGAGGTATTTTCTCGTGTCCCGGGAAGACGATCACCCGGGAGTTGTACTCCGAGCGGACCTGGATGGGCAGGTCGAGTCTACGCAGACGAACGGCCTGCCGAAGCGGTTGGTGTTCGATGGCTTGACTAGACGCCGAGGGTTGAGCGGAGGTCGTTGAGGACTGCTTCGAGGGTGGCGGTGTCGGGGGTTTCGGCGTACATGCGGACGAGCGGTTCGGTGCCCGACATGCGGGCCACGGCCCACGATCCGCCGGCGAGGTCGAAGCGCACGCCGTCGCGGCGGTCGTCCGATTCAAGCGCCAGTCCACCGAGTGACCCGGGCGCGGCGGAGGCGACTTTCTCTGCGAGCTCGGCGCGTTGCGATTCGTCGTAGGAGACGTCGATGCGGCGGAACGTGTGCGGGCCCACGAGCGCGTGCAGGCCGGTGAGGAGTTCCGACGGCTTCTTACCGCTCATGACCATTGCTTCGAGGAAGAGCAGGCCCGAGAGCGAGCCGTCGCGTTCGGGCACATGGCCATGGAATGCGTAGCCCCCACTCTCTTCACCGCCCATCGAGCAGCCGTTGTCGATCATCGCGGGGCCGACGTACTTGAAGCCCACGGCGGTCCGGTAGACCGGGGCGCCATAGTGCGCCGAGAGCCTGTCGACCATCGAGGACATGGTGATGGTGCAGGCGACTCCGCCTTTTTGCTTGCGCCTGCCCATGAAGTGGTCGGTGAGCAGCGAGAAGACTTGGAGGGTGGTGAAATACGTGCCGTTTTCATCGACGATGCCCACGCGGTCGGCGTCGCCGTCGAGAGCGATACCAACGTCGGCGCCCAGTTCACGGACGGCTTCGGACAGCGGGAGCAGGTTGTGGGCTATGGGTTCGGGCTGGTCCATTCCGGGGAAGTTCGGGTTGTGTTCGGACCTGATCTCGGTGACTTCGATTTTGCCGCCTGCGAGGACTTTTGGGACGATCCCGGCGCCGGAGCCGTGCATGGCGTCGACCACGACTTTGAGCGGCTGGGACTTGATGGGTGCGACATCGATGACGCGGTGGAGCTGTTCGATGTACGGGGTTATGACGTCGAAGACCTGACCCTGTGCAACGTGCATGCTTGCGTAGGACGATTTGCCGTCGAGGACGTCGGCCAGGTGGAGTTCGATATTCGCCACTTCTTCGGGCGGCGCTGAGCCGCCGGCGGCAGATTTGACCTTGAAGCCGTTCCATTCGGGCGGGTTGTGACTTGCCGTGATCATCACACCGTTTGCGGCGTTGTGATCGACGACGGCGAAGCTGCAGGCCGGGGTCGGTGCCGGTACGTCGAAGGTGTGGGTCGCGATGCCGTAGTTGTTGACGACATCGGCGACGGCTTTTGCGAATCTCTTTGACCCGAAGCGGGTGTCGAATCCGACAACAAGTCCATCGCGGGAGCGTCCTGAGGCCACGAGGTAGCGTGCGACCGCTTCCGCGCAGGCACGTACGTTGGAGAAGGTGAATTCGTCGGCGATGATCGCTCGCCAGCCGTCGGTGCCGAACTGGATATCTGGGCGTTCGCTCATGGATGTTGTGCTCTCTGTTTTTTTAGGGGGATTTTGCGGCAGGATGTAACCGTACTGGATTCAGGATCAGATCGACGGGCGATTTGTTTTCGATTCAGGGATGATGGGGCTTTTGTGCTCGACCCATCGACTGGTGTCGCATCAGAGAGCGATTCTGAATCCCGTTCGACTTCGCTCAGGGCAGGCGAGCCCAGAATGGGCTTAAAGGCCAGAATGACAATGTTGCCCGGTGGGGCTATCGGCCCAGGCGTTCCCCCTCAACCTAACCTTCTCCCCCCAGGGAGAAGGGACCGACCAGCTACGAGCCCTTCAGGGCTTCGACGCGGTCGAGTTTTTCCCATGGCAGGTCGAGGTCGTCGCGGCCGAAGTGGCCGTAGGCGGCGGTCTGCTGGTAGATCGGGCGCCGCAGGTCGAAGTGGTCGATGATCGCCTGTGGTCGCAGGTCGAAGTACCGGTTCACCAGGGCGACCAGTTCGCTTTCGGGCCGCTTGCCAGTGCCTTTTGTGTCGACCTGGATGGAGATCGGGGTCGCGACGCCGATGGCGTATGAGAGCTGGACCTCCGCGCGGTCGGCAAGGCCAGCGGCGACCAGGTTTTTCGCAACCCAGCGTGCGGCGTATGCACCCGAGCGGTCGACCTTCGTCGGGTCCTTGCCGGAGAATGCGCCACCACCGTGGCGGGCGCTGCCGCCGTAGGTGTCGACGATGATCTTGCGACCGGTGAGGCCGGCGTCGCCGACGGGTCCGCCGATAACGAAGCGGCCGGACGGGTTGATGTAGTACTTGGTGTTGGCGTCGAGGAGGTCGGCCGGGACTACCTCTCCAATGACCTGCTCCCGAATATCGGCATATATTTTCTCGTTCGTGGCTTCGGGGTCGTGCTGTACGGAGATGACGACGGTGTCGACGCGGACGGGCTTGTGGTCTTCGGTGTACTCGATAGTCACCTGGCTTTTGGAGTCGGGCCGCAGATAGCTGAGCTTGCGTTCGCGCCGGATGGTCGACATACGCCGGGTCAACTGGTGGGCAAGTGAGATTGGCAGCGGCATGAGTTCGAGGGTTTCGTTGGAGGCGTACCCGATCATCATCCCCTGGTCGCCGGCGCCTGTCTCGTTGGCTCCGTCCTCGCCGCGGACCTCGATGGCTTCGGTCACGCCTGCGGAGATATCGGTCGACTGCTCGTCGAGGGCGATGAGCACTGAGCAGCCATCGCAGTCGAAACCGTAGGCCGGGTCGTCGTATCCGATCTTCTTGATGGTTTCGCGGACGATTTTTTGAATGTCGACATAGGCCTTGGTGGTGATCTCGCCGAATACCAGGACGAGGCCGGTGGTGAGTGACGTTTCGCACGCCACCCGGCTCATGGGGTCCTGGGCGAGGAGGGCGTCGAGAACGCCGTCGGAGATCTGGTCGGCCATTTTGTCGGGGTGGCCTTCGGAAACCGATTCCGAGGTGAGCAGGTAGTTTGTATTAGCCATTTCTTGTCGCGGGAGGGTTTTGGGTGTGTCGGTCTTGTTGGGGTATGGAGGCCCGGACCGGGTGGGCTGGTGCCGAGTTGGTCCGGGCCATTTTAGCCGGGGTTTAGGTCAGGTAC
>JASLNQ010000064.1:0-4852 GCA_030745955.1 Dehalococcoidia bacterium
GGAACGTGTTTCGGCCGTTCAACGGTGCACGGGACCGCAAGCTGGCAACCGCGCTTGCCGGAATACCACTCCCAACCCCGCTCGGGATGGCCGCCGGATTCGACAAAGACTGCAAGGTCGCTGGACCGGTGCTAAACCTCGGATTTGGCTTCATCACCGGCGGGACGGTGACGCTTTCCTCCCGGCCCGGCAACCCAAAGCCAAGAATCGCCAGGCTCCCCGATCAAAGGGCTTTGATGAACTCGTTGGGATTTCCCGGCCAGGGCCTGGAAGCCGCCCTCCGGCGTCTCAAGAAATCGCAAAAACACCGAGATCGGATTTTTCTGAGCATCTCGGGGACGATCGAAGATGAAGTGGTCGAGTGTTTTCGTCGCACGCAGCCGCTGATAGCCGGGATTGAGCTGAACATAAGCAGTCCCAACACCGCAGGACTTCGAACGTTTCATGAACCGGCGAGGCTCCGTGGATTGATCGAGGCGCTGGTGTCCGACAAACAGGTCCCGCTCTTTGTGAAGCTTCCGCCCTGGCCCCGTAACGACGAAAACCGAAGGGATATTCTGAAACTTGCCGAGACGGTTGTGGATGCCGGTGCCGACGGACTGGTTGTTGCCAATACGCATCCGGTTGAAAGCAGCCGCCTGCAGGTAGGCAGGGGCGGCTTGAGCGGCGCCCCCCTTTTCGAGCACACCGAGTTGATGATCGCCGACGTTCAGGCCGTCGTGCAGGGCCAGGTCGAAATCATCGCCTGCGGCGGGGTTTCGACGGCCAACCACGTGTGGCAGTTGCTGGCCTCGGGCGCATCGGCTGTTCAGCTCTACACATCGTTCATCTACGAGGGGCCCGGATTGCCTGCGCAGATCAACAAAGGCCTGGTGAAGCTCATGGACCGGGCGGGAATCGCGAGTGTTGCCGAGATCACCGGTCCGCCACCCAGCAACTAGAATCTCCGCCCCGGTGTGCCCCGCGGAGCTCCTGCCGCGCCCGGGTGCATCTCGTACGCCCGGTGCAAAGGCCCGCTAACGGGCCAAAAGCACCTCGGCTTCAGCTCGGGTCGGCATTGCCGCCTGTGCGCCGTCTCTGCTCACACAGACCGCCCCTGCAGCCATTCCGAGCCTTGCCGACTCCAAAAGACCCATCCCCGACGCAAGACCGGTCCCAAGCCCGCCGTTGAACGCATCGCCCGCCGCCACAGTCGCCACGACATCCACGCTGAAAGACTCAAGCAACTCCGAGATCCCGTCAGATTCCACCCACGCCCCCGTTTCACCCAGGGTCACGATCACTGTCTCGGTGCCGGAATCGCGGATTTTCCTTGCCGCGGACCGGGCTGAGTTGATGTCCACTACATCTATTGCCGCCATCGACGATGCCTCGCCCTGGTTCGGGGTGAGTATGTTCACCCGGTCATAGAAGCCACCCGGCACATCCCGCACCGGGGCCGGATCCAGCACGATTGGCACCCCCGCCTGCGATGCGGCTGCAAGCGAGGCGCTGGTGGCGGCAAGTGGTATCTCCTGCTGGCAGAGCAGCACCCCGGCATTCGAGAGCGCCCCGGCGATGTCCGAAGATTGCTGCTCGTCACACAGTGCGTTGGCCCCGTAGACCGGGTTCACGATGTTCTCGCCACCGGGGAGAATGAAAATAACGGCGATTCCCGAGGCGATGTCGACCGTACGCCGCAGCAACGAAGTGTCGATCCCCTCGTCCCGCATGAACCGGGCCATCTCCTCGCCGAATCCGTCATCGCCTATCCGCCCGACCATCTTGACCGATCCCGGGCTGGCGGCAAGACGCGCAGCCGCAACGGCCTGGTTCCCACCCTTTCCCCCCGGGGTGGTGTAGAAACGCGTCCCTTCTGCCGTCTCTCCGGGACCCGCCAACCGTGGCGTCTCGACGATCAGGTCCATATTTAGTCCGCCCAGGACAATTACATCTTTCAAGGTTCCCTACCCGCGTGTCGGAGGATCAACAACCGGAACTGTACGACGTTTTTTGGACGCCCGTGGCGGTCCGATACTGCCGGCGTCGGCCAGCGATTCGAGGAACTCGGCCAGTCCCGACCGATCTGGCCCGGCGATAACGCGATCGGCAGCGGAAATGGCATCGGGATGACCATGTTCAACGGCCACGCCCAGACCGGCCCACGCAATCATCGACTGGTCACCCTTACCATCTCCGACAGCAATTACGCCTGTGCGATCGACGCCCATTCTGTTAGCCAGGTGCGCAACAGCCAGGTCTTTCCCGGCCCCGATAGCCTCGACTTCACAGAACATCGGGAGGGAGTGCGTGACCAGCGCCAGACCCTCAAGCCGCCTGTGCAAACTGGAAACCAGGGGCCCTACGACATCCGGCTCGCCGACACCCACCACCGCAGTCGGTCTCCTGTCCGCCATTGCCAGCAGTGAATCCGTGTCCCTGATTGTTACGCCCATTCTCTGGCCGTATCCGTCAGTCCACTCGTTGCGCTGCTCAACCCAAACATCATCGCCGAGAAACATCATGACTTCGGGAACCGTTGATGTGAGTCCGGATATCGCCAATCTCGCGGTCTGCTCGTTGAGGCGAACATGACGTATCTCCGTTCGTGTGGCCTGGTCGAACGTCATCGCCCCCTGGAAGCAGATAACCGGCCCCGCAGCCCCGGCCTGTTCGGCCACTCTGAGCGCGGGTGCAAGCGTCCGGCCCGTCGCGATTGAAACGACTGCGCCGAGTGACTGAACACGTGAGATAGCAGCGACAAGTTCCGGCCTTATTACGCGGTCTTCACCGATCATTGTGCCATCGATATCGAGGGCAATCATGGAGTAAATTGAACTGGCGTCACTCACAAATGCACGGAGCCTTGAAGATCGGAAATCGTGAAAATCAAACTTAACCCACGACTGGTGATCTTGCTGTTCTTCCTGGTCCTGTTTTTGTACGTCTTATCGCTCGCTCTTTCTGACGACAGCGCTGGCTGAATCTCGCGCACCCACCGAGCTGCGCAGGAATGCCGGCCAGATCACAAGCGACAGGACCGTAAGGGTCAACCCCGTGGCCGCGATCGCAGTCACAGCATTACTGGCGCCCCACCACACGGCGAGCGCACCGACTATCAGAGCCCCGAACGGACCCGTCCCGATCGAGGCGGCAAGCACACCGAGGACCCTCCCCCTGATCGCCGCCGGCGTCGACGAGATGACAATGATGCTCTGCATCGTGGAGAATCCCGCCATCGAGAACCCGCCCGCAAGCAATGCCGGCAGGGCCATCCAGTAGGTAGGCGCAAGCGAAAACAGCAGGATCGCGACCAGGAAAATCATCGACCCGAACGCATAGATTCGCGTATAGCCACCGGCGCGGGCCTTCAGCGCAATTATCAGCGAACCTACCGTCGCCCCCATCCCTTCAGTGGCAAGCAGTAGGCCGATCAACAAGGGCCCGACCTTCAGTGTTTCGTTACCAATGACAGGGACCATGTGCTGGTAAGGGAACGCAAACATATTCATCACGATCGTGATGACCAGCGTCACAACGATTATCTTGTCGGCCCGTACATGCCGCAGCCCTTCGGCGAGGTTGGTGAAGTAGCCCGATCTTGAACCGGACGCGGTAATCGGTGCGACATAAGGCATCGAAAATGCCAGTAACGAGCCGATTCCAAACAGAGCGGCGCCGGTGAAATAGGCCGCCTGGATACCGAGCGTGGCCAGAAACGTACCTGCCCCGAGTGGCCCGATCACGCGGGAGAAATTACTCGTCGCCATATCGATGCCAATTGCCGTCGAAATGCCCCTGGTTCCGACCGCATCCCCGATCATCGCCCTTCTTACGGGAAAATCCGTCGACCACATCACACCGGCCAGCGTCGCGCCCAGGCATACATGCCACAGCTCGATCAAATCGGTCAGGACTAGCAGACCCATGACGAGGTACACGGTGGAGATCAACACCATGGCCGTCCCGATCAGGATTTTCCGGTTTGTCCGGTCCGCAATCAGGCCAATCGTCGGACCGAGCACAAACATGGGAACCATGCGGAGGAAGCCAACCAGCGCGACCCAGAACGGCGAGCCGGTAAGCTCAAAGACATAGATCCCAAGCGCAACCGTTTCCATCCAGCGCATGGTTGCGGAAACGAGTCCGATGCCCCAGAGCCGTTGGTACGACGGGTTCAAAATTACCGATTTGAGCCGCTGGCCAGACCGGCCCTGCTGTGGGGTAGGCGAACTCGTCAACCGCCGACAGGTCCCGGCCCGGCATGTGAGCGGAGTGAAGCCTCACTACCGCCTGAATCGCCAGATTCCTGGTCGCTGTATCTCGGATCCCAGATCCCGGTATTCGCCTCGCGGGCCTGCCGTTCCATGTCGGTCAGGAAGTCGTCGTACAACACGTTCGGTTGTTCTGTTTCGGCACTGCCTACGCCGTTCAGTATCAGCGCCGCGTTAATCATGATGCCGTCGAAGTACACATAGCGCAGCCAGCGCCCCTGTTCATCGACATCACGCTGATCGGATTCCAACAGCACCTCCTTGCCCCCGATCCAGCTCTGGGCAACCTCCCGGGCGAATTCATAAAACAGGTCCCCAAACGGCAATGCCTCAACACCGATCATCCGAACAACCTGCTCTCCACCACCGATGCTGACAACTATCGTCCGTCCATCGATCACCCGTTCGACGTTCGCTGCGGTGCGCTCGGGCTGGCTCTGCCGTGGGCTGTCAGATCGGTTCAAGAGTGGTCCGGCGATCCCGAAGGTCATTGCGGCCAGGATAAACAGCGAGATGATGACAACTGAAATTTTCCACACGGCGCCGCCCAGGTTGCGCCGGTTACCAGCCTCACCCGTTTCATATCCCTCCCACGACCG
>JASLNQ010000064.1:4862-9375 GCA_030745955.1 Dehalococcoidia bacterium
GGTGGGCCCTGGGTCGTCATGTAGCAGTCATCTGGCGAATCATCAGCAACTATTCGTCACCGGTGAATCGTAGTTGCCCTGGTTGGAGCGCTGGAGTTGTAGGCGATACCTCGACGATGAGATCGGCATCGTCGTTCTTATATGAATTGACCCTCGTCGAAACCAGTTGTGCCTCCAACCGGTCGTTCGGGGCAGGCACCAGGACCGGCTGCAAACTTTCAGCCTTGGTAGTTGCCGGATCAAGCCACAATGCCACTGTTTCCTCGTCAAGTATCGCAGGCATACGGTCGTGTATCTCCGACATAAAGTCGTTGGGCGCGGTCGTGACGATGGCGCAGGAGTCGACTGTCTCGCCGTGCTCATTTATCCACGAATCGTAGACAGCCGCGAACATGAACTCCTGGTCTTCCCTGGGCGTGATGTACATCGGCTGCTTCGTGCCGTCGGTCTTTTTCCACTCGAAGAAGCCGGTCGCGGGCACCACTCCCCGGCTCCGCTTGAACGGGCCCCTCCACATGCCGGAGCTGGCAAGTCTGTCGTCACGTGCGTTGAAGGTATTGCGAGGCTGCCTGTCCGGTTTTGCCCACGACGGTATCAATCCCCAGCGCATCGCCCTGGCTACCGGTCGGCCGTCTTCATTGACGACAACCACGACATCCTGCGTGGGCCTGACGTTGTACCGCGTGCCGAGGTCCGGTCGACGCGCAATTAACTCGCCGATCCCGGCGCGCTCAATCCCGCCACCCATGAGCTGGTAGCGAACTCCTCCGACGTACACGTAAACAAAAGCACCACACATACACCAAGTTTAGCGTCTGTCGCCGGGGGTGCGAGGCACATCTGGGCGACGCCAGCACCGGGGCGACACCAGTAGTGAAGATCCGCGGGCACACCAGGGCACCGGGGTTTACGCGCTGAACTTCTCGTCTCGCCACGAGTAGAGCGGTTCCCACCCGATGACGTCTTTGGCGTGCTGAACTGAGATCGGTGCAGCGAATCCCTCGAACTCCTCACGGAGCGGTACGTCGGGATAGACGGTCTTGATCGCCTCCATCGTCGGGATGTTCAACATCGTGTCTTTGGCGTTCAGGAAGAACCTGTGGTGGCCGCTCCAGTCCTCGTTCACCACGGACTGGACACAGGCCTTCGCGGCATCACGAATATGCAGGTAGGTCCAGAAACCCTGGCAGCGGGTCCAGGGATCGGTGATCGGGTTTGCCTGCAGATGCCGGAAATAGCCGTCATCCCACATCCCGTTGAAGCGCATGCTCGCGATCGCCATCCACGGCGAGCGGCGTGAGAACGCCTCACCGATCTCTTCACCGAGCCACTTCGCTATCGAGTACGGGTCCTCGGACCGTGTATACACATCCTGGTCCATCGGGAAGTACTCCGGTGGCTTGACCTCGCGTGGTTCCCAGCGCACAGCCGTGCCCATCGCACCGACTGCGTTGTAAGACGACCCAAGCGCCACCCGTTTCACCCTGAGTTGCTCGGCCGCCCTGCAAACGTTCCACATCGACATCGTATTAGTGCGAACGACATCTTCTTCAACGTAATTGCCCGCACTCGGACGCGAGGCAAGCGAGATCACCGCATCGCAGCCGTCCATCGCCGAAATGACCTGGCCGTAGTCGGATATCTCAACCTCAAAGAACCTCGGAAGCCGCGGCCAGTTTTCGCGCAGGCCCATAGCCGTCTCTGCGCTTGCCAGCCGTCCCACAGTCCCGCTGTGTCCCAGGTTGGTGGTCATGCGGAACGCGTCTGCGTTGATCACCTCGTGGCCGAGTTTGTACAACTCGTCAATCACGTAGTGGCCCACGTTCCCCGATCCACCCGTTACGAGTACTCTCATTGTTGTTTTCCTGCCATTGCTGGTCCTGGTCAAAAACATCGCCACCGCGCCCGGGTTACGAGCCCTGAACGCGGATCGAGCTCGCTTCCACGAGCCCGATCCGGTGTCGCCACTTGTGCTTATCGTCGATGTCCGGTGTCAGTCGAAATATCGACTAAACTGGCATGGTGCGACCGGTCTTCTTCCGGCCGTAGTCCGCCCATTCCTTGCTCTGGGCACCCATCATCTTCACGCCGAGAACGTCGATTGAAAAATCGATTCGTTCTTCCATCGTCATCGTTTCGTCGATCCAGCCTGAGTAGAACGCGACCCCGTTGGCGTCGAGCGCTGCCTTGATCGTATCCCTTGCGTCGTTCATTTCCTGCGGGTACGGCGGGTCGTGTGCGTCGGGATTCATGAACGACATTCCCATATCACCAGGGCCCCATTCGGCAAAGCCGACGCCCGGCACCGCTGCGATATCGTCGACGTTCGCCAGGCAGTGACGGTCTTCGATCTTCAGACCGAGTAGAAGCTCCCCATCCGGGTTCAACGGCCACGGATCGGCAATCTTCGCATACTCAGCGGTCGAGAGGCCCCAGATTTCGTTCGCAGGCCGTTGGCCGCCCGCTCCCCTGAGACCCTCGCCGATCTCCCCACGGTCAAGCGTTTGGAACGGATACCGGGTGATCTGTACGAACGCTCTCACCGACTCCGCAGTACGGGTGTGGGTGTGGAGGATACCGTGCAGTCCGGCACTGAGTACGTGGCGTGCCTGCCATGCGTTGTATCGCACTTCCTCGGGCGAGATCGCGTTCGAGGGAAGCGTGCATACAACCGTCGGCGTCGGGTGACCGCTGGCCGTCGGTCCCCCGTCCTTCAGACCCTGCATGAACTTGGTCAGGCCGACCGTGTCAAACGGGTGGTGCTCGAAGTCGATAAGCAGCATGTCGGCCCAGGTCTTTGAATCTTCCAGGCCTGCTTCGTAGGTCAATTCGCTCGGGTGGGATGCGTAGATTGGCTGCCCCTGGGAGAGCAACTCGATGCATTTGTTGATTCTTGCCATTTGATTTTCCTGCTTCGTTTACTGGTGGATTGCTAATTGCTGGTCAGGCGCCAATCGATATTCAATTCGCCCGTGATGCCACGGAACCAGTCGATCACTTCCGGGTGGTATGGAATGCCGTTTTCACGACGTTCCGCTTCCTCCTCTTGCTCCGGCAGACCTGCGTACACCACACGCTCTGCACCCGGTACCGGTGGGCACTCGCGGATTTCCTTCATGTAGTCATCCATGCTGTCCTTGAAGCTCTCAAGGTCGGTGAATGCCTCGACGTTGTACGCAATGAAGTGGTGGGAGGCCCCACCCTGCCGATTTGGGCCCGCACCGGTCGCACCGAGGAGCCCGCACATGATCTCGACCCAAACACCCAGGCTCGATCCCTTGTGAGCCCCGTTCTCGCGCGAGCCACCGGTGGGCAACATGAAGTACTTGTCCGGCACGGCACTCTCTTCGAGGATCGGGACGCCATCGCCATCGGTGATCCAGCCCGCGGCTACCGGAACACCCAGGCGCTTGGCGAGCGCAATCTTGTTGCCGGCCACCGAGCTCATCGAGGCATCAAAGATGAAAGGCGCCTCGCTGCGGGTTGGCACCGCGATTGCGATCGGGTTCAGGCCGACCATGGGCTTTGCCCCGTCGACCGGGACCACGTTCATCCCACCGGTGGTCATCGAAACACCGATCATGCCGTGCTCCAGCGCCATGGCAGCGTGATACGCCGCGGCGCCAAAGTGCCGGCCGTTGTTGGCAGTGATCGTCCCGATCCCATAGGTCTTCGCCCGCTCGATCGCCATCTCCATGGCCATCGGCCCCACTACGAGGCCGTGACCACCGTCGCAGTCGAGCGTCGCAGCTGCCGGCATTTCGCGGACGATCTGCGGATTTGGGGTCGGGTTGATCATTCCTTTCCCGAACGCAGCAACATAGCCCCGAAGCATGTTCGAAACGCCGTGGGTCTCGATGCCCCTGATGTCGGCGTATACGAGCACCTCCGCTGCCTTGTCGGCGTCGTCGGCGGGCATGCCCATCTTCAAGAAAATGTCAACCACGGTCGCGTGCATATTCTCGGGTGTGACATGGACCGCTATATCACTCGGTACGTGAAACCGTTCCAGCAATTCGGGCTATCCCTTTCTAAGCCGGGTCATCACACCAGTTCGGTGCGAATCACCATATATTCGTTTACAGATGAACCATAAAACCGGCGGAGTATACGCCTGCTGTGTAGACGCCTACATCCTTCGGGTTTACATTGCCCGCAAATAAACCGCGTTCGCCGGGATTGCTAGATGATTCCAACTGGTGAAAAGTCGAGTTCCCGGTGATCGAATCCGAGTTCGAGTTCTGTAATTTGGAGATTCTGAGATGCCCCAGGGCCTAACGACCGTTTTCACTGAAACTGGCAAGCCGTTTGAGTTGGAAACCCTCCCGACTCCCGAAGTAGAACCGGGGGGAATCCTGATCAGAAACACCGATGCCGTTATTTGCGGTTCCGACCTCCACGTGTGGCGTGGCGACGGCGATGGCCCGCGCCGGTCGAAGCGCCGCGTGCTCGGTCATGAATTCACCGGCATCGTTCACTCGCTCGGAAAAGATATTGATACGGACTCCCTGCG
>JASLNQ010000065.1:0-4732 GCA_030745955.1 Dehalococcoidia bacterium
TGGCGGGACAATGCCGATGGCGTGCGGGAAGTCACGAGCGAAACCCGGATCCTCGACTTTGCGGTGCTTCCGTCAGCGTCGCTCCCCGATTTCGCGATCCCGCCCGCACCGGGGGATTTTATCGTTCCGAATTTGGACGCCCGGTTCGACCTCACCGACCTGGATACCGCCACCCTCAAGGTCGAGTTCATTCGGCTACTCGGCGAAGGGCATGTGTTGTACACACGGATGGAGCGGTTCGGCTGGAGCGGGGCGTACGCGGGCATGTGCGGCCCGCCGATAACCTCCACCTCCAGGCCAAAGGTGGTATGCGACACCTACCCCGGAAGAATCGTGAGAGAAACATGGGAGTCCACCGACTCTTCAGGGGCAATTCAAACATCCTACGGTCGAGAGTCCAGGCTGGACGGAACCGTATTAGCGATAAATACCAGGAGCGAATGGACGGATGTCGCGTCGGGTGAAACATGGTCGGACGGCATTCGGGAAGACCGCAACCTGATCGAGGGTATCGAAGGCGGATTCACCGGTATCGAGCGGGAGTTCGCCCGTGGTCTGGACGGGGTCGAGAGCGAATATCTCGGCAGGCCCAGCATCATATTTGGCGGAGTGTTTGAATACCAGGTTGCGAACCCGCTGCTCTGGCGCCAGGTCCGGCGGCAGGAGCTCGGTGATGGGATGACCACGATACTCAGCGAGGCCAGGTTCACCGATGTCGCCCTGCTCCCACCGGGATCATTCCCCGACTTCGCAACATCACCAGGAGAGTGAAGCGGTCGCCAATGTTGTGCCATCACCCACCCCGCTGCGCCCAGCCGCTGCGATAACCTTCAGCCATGACCACCAACACAGATTCCACGCAACACCGCGATGCCACTCGCTGCTTCGGGACTGGCAGCCCGATCTACGAGGTGTACCACGATGAAGAGTGGGGCGTGCCGATACATGACGACCGGCACCTCTTTGAGTTGTTGATCCTTGAAGGCGCGCAGGCCGGGCTCAGCTGGGAGATAATCCTTAAGCGCAGGGTCACCTATCGCACGGCATTCGACAATTTCGTGATTGAAAAAGTCGCTGCATACGGTCCCGAGAAGATCGCTGCCCTGCTGCTGGACGAAGGCATAATCCGCAACCGCCTCAAGGTCAATGCAGCGGTGAAAAACGCCAATGTCGTTCTTGAAATCCAGCAGGAATGCGGCAGCCTTGATGCCTACCTGTGGTCGTTCGTTCCAGGCGGCAAGCCGCTGCAACCCGACCGGTCTTCAATGGGCGACGTTCCGCCGGAGACGCCGGAATCCGACGCGCTGAGCAAAGACCTCAAGAAACGCGGAATGACCTTCGTCGGTGCAACGATCATGTACGCATTCATGCAGTCGGCGGGCCTGGTAAACGACCACCAGGTGACATGCTTCCGCCATAAGCGTGTAAAGAAGATGTCGGTAGACGGGGCACAGTGACCCCCGGGCGGTGTAACTTGCCAGATCAGTTCATGTAACGACAATCGCCCGCTTGAAAACAACAGCTGAACCGATCTCCGCTGGGACTAAACACCACGAACGAACGCCTCACCGCAACTCCCGCAGGTAGCTCCCAACAATCTCAACCATTCGTCCGGCACGCGGTCTCGTTGCTGTTGCCAGCGGCGGCCAATATGACCGCGGTGACTGCGCTGATGCCGTTGCTGGCGGCCATCCTGACCCGCACTGGCAATCCTGAAGCGGCAATAGGCGGATATGGCGTAGCGTTATCGGTCGCAATGTTCGTCGGACTGCCGCAGCTCCGGGTCCAGCAGTTGACCCTCGTCTTCTTCGATAACCCGATCTCACTCTGGCAGCTCAGGAAATTCGTGGGCATGTGGGTCGCTGGCGTAACACTGGTCGCGCTACTCGTCGTGCTGCCACCGGTGACGGAATTCCTCCTCGCAAAGGTGTTTTCCGTTACCGGCGATCTAAAGGACAACGCCGCTGATGCCCTGCTCTGGCTAATCCCGCTGCCCGGACTGCTGGTGTTGAAGATGCACTATTACGGGGCGGTGTACAGGATCAGCCGCCCCCGGCTCGCCTGGTTCGCCACCGGAGCGGGAATGGTCACCGTAATCGCGGCCGCTTTCGTCCTCTTCGCGACCGATGTGCTACAGGGTGCCAGCATCGCCGCCGCAGCGATGACGCTGGGGACCCTCGTTGAGACGGGCACCCTGGCATTCCTTTCGGCCGGGTCGCTCAGAAATTTCGACGGAGCCGGGGGGGCAGGAGAAGTCTCGCAGAAATCGCTCGTCCGCTTCTTCTGGCCTCTCCTCTTCGCAGCCGCCCTGCCAGCCGGTACCCAGCCGATCCTCAATGCCGGAATGGCGCGATCACCCGAGCCCGAAGTATCCATCGCAGCCGTCGCGATGGCGTTCGGCATTTACCAGCTGGTATCAGTGGCGACCAACGGGATCCAGAATACCTCGCTCGCGCTGTTCGCCAGCCGTTACGATCCGTTCAGGGTGCGCCGATTTGCGCTGACCGTTGGCACCATCACGTTCGCGGTAGTCGCCGTTATTGCCTACATCCCACCCATCACCAGCTTCGTGATAGGCGACATCATGGGCGCAGACGGACGCCTGAAGGAAATGACCTCAACGGGATTCCGGCTGCTCTCCATCCTCCCGATCGCAATGGTAATGGAACAGGTCTATTCGGCCGCACTTATGCGCACACGCAACACCCGACCGATCGTCTACATAAATGTACTGCGCCTGCTTACGCTGATCGTCTGGGTCGTAGCCACCGTCAGGTTCACCGACCTGAACGGGCTCTGGGTCGGTGCAGGAGCGTGGTCACTGACGCTGTTCCTCGAGGCGGTGTATGCCTGGATATTCGGGCGCAAATCCCTTGGCCGGGTGGGTGTGGTTTGAGTCCACCCGGCACCCCGTCATCTCGACCCCAGCAGAGAGATCTGGAGTCACATTGCCCTCTGCCGGCCACTCAACCACACCCACCGGATTTCTCGAGCGAAGCGGAGAGACCTCGGTGGAAAGGCCTGGATTGTACGGGGACACCTCGCCTCACGCGCCAGCCCGATTGCTACCGAGTAGCAGTGGCAAATGAGATCTCTCGACTCCGCTTGGGAAATCGAGTAAATCACTCCACAAATTCCAGACACCCGTTCATCCCGACATAGACCACTATCCCGATAACCAGCGCTCGAACCTACGACCAGGGCCATGTCGTAGTCGCTTGATACGAACTCAGACGAAAGCTCGTCGACCGATAACGGGAAGTCGAACCGGATTGTCTGGTTCTGGATTTCATCTCGCGGCACCCGGGACTCGATCGACCAACGGGATCCCCACCGTTGATATTGATTTCGTCCGGCGTGTAACCGGTGCGGGTCAGGTCGGTTATAAGTTCTCGAACGTAAACATCGTTAATTACGGGTTCAGCTGCGACAGCAGCCGGATCCTGTACAGTCGTGCTACCACCCGGATTTACGACTTACATCAATGCCGCGACGATCAGCCCCACTACGACAATCGTCCCGAGCACCAGCGCCAGGTTGAACCGCCCCGGGTTGATCCGTCGTAAGGCGCCACGGGGTCACCCCACCCCGTGCCGATGTTTTTGCTGCCGTTTCGTTGGCCATTTTCAGTTTATCCGTTCAACATTCCCGCAATTAGGCATCGGGTAAGAACACGCCGAGATGACTCAGGTAGTGCAGGTAGACGACAAGGGCAAGATCGGCTATGGCGATTACTGCGAGGGCGAATCCAACCCAGATCAGACGCTTCAACCCGGATTCTGTCTTTGCCGGTGTTGCGGCTTCGGTCACTTCACCCATCAGAGCTTCCGCGCCGTTAGCTGCCCCAGACGGGACAACGTCTGCGGCATCAACAGCGTCAAACGCGGGTCTGATAATTGCGGAATCGACCCGCAGAGCAACCAGCACCATCACAATCCAGCCCGCTGGTTTTAGCAAAAACGCAATGAAATAGGCATCGCCGTACGGCAGTTGCAGCAAATCGCGGTATTCGAAAATGCCGGGTGCGGCGTTGGGAGCGTCGAATGCTGCGCTGTACATACCACTCACGAGCAGACCGGCCAGGCTGACGGTTGCGAGCACCAAAAAGTTCTCGCCTACCCACCCGGTGATAATGCGATTCCCCGATCCGCCCAGCCAGGCGGCGAACAGGATCGAACCGACCAGTCCCGTATACATATCGGCCGTGAGCGTGTGCAACCCACGGACGATGATCGTCACGATGTCGGGCCACCACTCGAAGGCGAAGAAAACTTGCAGCCGTCTAAACACGATCGGCCTCTGTAAGGAGGGAGGTTTGGTCGGCGGCCGACAGAACGACCGGCGTGACCGAATCGATGAGGCTCGCAGAACCTTCGCCCTGCCCCAGTTCTGCATTCACGTCGATCTGTAGTTCCCAGTCACCAAATCGATCGAACACCACTTCGATGAGGTAGACGCCCGGATCGCCGGGAAGTTCGATAAACCGGCGTTCTGCAAGCTGCTCACCACCCTCGCGCCGCGTACCGGTCAAAACCACATCGGCGCCTTCGACAAGGTCCAGGTCACCGGAATACGTGGCCTTGACCCGGTACATCCGGCGTAACGGTGTGTTGCGGTCGGGAACCAACGAAGTAACCGTCAGCGTAAGTTCCTTGCCATGGGCTTCGACCGATTCGGCATTGCCCGGTCCGAAAAAACCCAACACAAGACCGATCGCGGTTATCGCGATGAT
>JASLNQ010000065.1:4742-9373 GCA_030745955.1 Dehalococcoidia bacterium
TGTCGATTCCGGCGTGTCAACTTTGCTTCCTCATGGGACCGCTATCACGACGACTTCCAGAACATGTTCGTCGCCGTTTTGGGGGTCCTGGATCTTCAAGATTTGTTCCCAGGCACCAAACATCACATAATCGAGCCTGAACGTGTAGTGGCCGTTGGGGCTCATGTCGGCCGTGGTGAAGAACGGACCGTGTCCCATTGAGAACATGTCGTAATCGATGACCACGGTGGCGTCCCTCGACGCTACATCGTTCCCATCATGCAAATAGAGATCGAGCCATGCGGTGAGCGTGTTGGTGGGAAACGGATCGACGAAAATCTCTGCTACCAGGCCCTCTCGCAGCCTGACAGCGCCGCCGTTCTTCATGGCCACGCGTCCTCCCTCAAGCCTTTCAAGCTTGATTCGGAGCAGGTTGTGTTCGGTGTCGACACTCGACGCCATGACTCCGGGTTCGGATTGGCTGTACGCGACCCCATTTACTCGTTCTGCGGTCACGGCAGGATCTGAAGAGCTGATATCGCCGAGAAGCTCTGACACAGCATCCTGGGCTGAATCAGATACCGTGACTGAGCCCGATGATGACGAATCGGCGGTATCGGCGACCGCGGCATCGTCGGATGAGCATGCTGCAAATACAAGCGAAAACAGCCCGGCGCACAATGCCAGAACTGCGAATGTGGCGATGCTTTTCTGGGCCACCACCTGGTGTCTTCTACCTCTCATCCAACGGCCAGCCCCCGGGAGTACTCCGCTCGTCGGAACACCGGTGCCAGCCACTTCCTGTATCCCCCGATTCGGTTACCGGGGATCAACTTTGCGCACGTAATTGTGATTCTTATCACGAATAACCGACGTTGCCGTGAGATTTAGGCAATACGCATGAACTTAGCGTGAGAAACGGTTGGTGTGGCGGTCGTTGTCGTGATCGGTGTTTGCCACCACAGCGCAGGTTGGCCGGGCAGCTGGTCGATTTGTTTTTTGGATATCCCAAGCAATGTTCCGTGCAGTTCACCGGAGCCTCCGGTCAGATCCCGAGGTTGAGCACCACTGAACGTAGCAGGGGGCGGCCGCGCGCCCACAGACAGTGCGATGAAAGGTGCCACAGCCGTCGCAATGGGTGTTTCAGGGAGTGGGGTGTTCCAACTCGAACGCCCAGCCGGCAGATCTTTCGCCCGGTTCGGCTTTTACCAGTCGGCTTCGAGGATCAGGTCGGCAATCGTGGTCATTCTGACCTGCTGTTCGCCGTCTTTGTTCATCGAATAGATGTCGTAAGAGCCATCGCCCTCCGATAGGAACAGGATCGATGACCCCTTTTTATTCCAGCGAGGGGCAGTATCGGCCACCCGGTTCGATGTGAGCTGTTCTGAGTCTTTGCCGTCGGGCGTCACAATGTAGATTTCCGCATTGCCTGACGACTCGCTCACAAAGACGATGCGTTTGCTGTCGGGTGCCCAGTCGTAGGTGGTCTCGCCAGATTTTTCCAGCGAGAGGTTGGTCGTTTTGCCGCCCTCTTCCCCGATGATTACCAGGGCGTGTGTTCCGTCGTCGGATTCCCGGCTGAAGGCAATCCAATCGCCGTTGGGCGACCAGCGCGGATCGAGATCGGGGCCGGTCGTGACGACTATTTCGTCGACACCGGTCGGGTTCCTTCGCCTGATACCCCTGTCGTCGCCCTTGATAGCGGCATACACCAGCCACTGGCCGTCGGGCGACCAGTCGCCGATGCGGACATCCTCGGACCGGGGTGTGAGCAGGATTGATTCGCCCGACTCAATTTCGATCACTTCGATACGGCGCGAGTTGTCCTCGACCACCTCGATGCCGATCCGTTTCGAGTCCGGTGCCCATCGGAACCCGGTAATGGTCAAGCCCGTCTGAGACACCTGGCTCTTCGAATCGCCGCCCGAGTCCATTAACCAGAGGGTGGGTGTCCCGTTGCGGTCGGACAGGAACGCTATCTGTTTCTTGTTCGGTGACCATGCCGGGGCAAAATCGCGGCCGCTCGCGGTGGTCAGGCGCTGGGGTGCCCCTGTCTCGTCATCGACTGTGAAGACATCGACGTTGTCGCCCGACTCGGCGCTGAACACCACCCCACCTGAGGCAGTACTGCCGTCGCTGAGGGCGCAGGCGGAAAAAGCGAGTGCCAGCAAGGCCAGGGCAGCCAGGTGAGTCCACCGAATCGAAAGGGTTGAGCGTTTATCCAGAGTTATCGTCATTTCAAATACAAATGCGCTGAGAAGAAGAGTCAGTTCCGATCGGCAGCATGTTAGGAATCAACAGTCACCGCCTGTAGCCGACAGATTACAGCAATTTCGGTTTCAACAAGTTCTTCCTCGAATCAAGCGACCGCATTTTCCTCCAGGACTGCCAGGTTGGGCGTCGAGTCGTTTTCACTTCGTCTCACGTTGGGATTTGCGCTGGCCCAGCCCGGGTATCTCACGAATCTTCCGTCGCCTCCCCGGATCGCGACACCACATATATCACCGGTGGAAGGCAGATAAATGTACTGAACGTGAACGTAGCGGGGATTTTTTGTGATTCATAACGAAGCGGCTGGGGAGCAGTTGCGGTCATCCATGAGAACGGAACATCCCGGTGAATCGCCGCGGTGCAGTCGGTCGGTACAGTTGACATGGGGGAGTCGAGAGATAAGAATCCAGCCTGAGTGACCGCTGAATCAGGAGGTGACCGGTGGCAGGGTTAGGCCCGACGATTGTCTTTAGGTCTGGCATCCCAGCGCTGACGGCTGTTCCCATCGTCCGATCGATGACCGTGCTGGGAAAGCATCCAACCTGCGATGTCGTTCTCGCGAACCCGTTCGTGTCCCGTCAACACGCCCGTATCGATTTGGTTGGTGAAGGGGAGGCCGTGATCCGCGACCTGTCCAGCAAGAACGGGACCTTCGTCGACGGGGCCAGGGTGAGGAGCGAACCGGTTGACCTGTCGGATGGAGCGACGATCGAGTTCGGCCGAAACCAGGTGATCGCGGTGTTTCACCTGGCCGGGAGCACAATGACCCTCGACAACCTGGCGGCACCGGAAGCGGCACCGGACGACTCGGTGTTCGTAATCGACGAGTCGTCGAGGCAGGTATGGGTTGGGGGTGAGGTATTGCTCCCTGCCCTCACTAAGAAAGAGTTCGACATCTTGCTGTTGTTGAATTCGAAGCACGGGCAAGTTTGCTCCCACACGGAAATCGCGCGTGCCGGCTGGCCTGAACGTGAGGGTGGCATGGTTGATGAAACAGAGATTCGCCAGTACGTCCGGCGCATCAGGATGCGGTTCGACTCGGCACATAACGCAGATGCGAGGATTACCACCTTGCGGGGGATCGGCTACCGGTTGGACCTCGGTTAGCCCAATTGGGCCAGAACGACCTCTCTCCGGGCGTTTTCCTCAGGAAGTATTCATCCACGTAATTTACACTGTGACGTAACAAAAAATACACAGTTCATGCTGTATTGTCCGAACCAGTGGAAACAGGATCCCGGTGAATTGACGGTACGAGCACGACGAGGTTCAGGCAGGCCGATCCAACCTGCCAGATCGCCACACCAAGTACCTGAAGGGACACGAAATGCCCAATCCATATGCAGACGGCCAACCCGCCTTCCTCTACTACCAGACCTGGTTGCCGGTCATCGTGGCGGTTGGAGCGCTGGCCGTACTGGTTTATATCTTCACTTATCCGATTGAAGGGATAAAAGGAACAATTGCCAAGGTAGTCGGTGCTCTTGCGCTGCTGGGCACGTTACCACTGTCACAGGAGCGGATCGGGATCGGCCTCAATGCCGATGAGAGAAGCATGTTCATCCTCAGCATCCTGGGCCTCATCGTCGCTGCGGCAAACGGCTACTACCACTACTACAACCGCAAACTCGTAACGGAAGGAGCTGGTCCGGCGGTCACCGAGCAGGCTGATACACCTGTCGAAGCAGCCGTCCCGGAGCTCGACCCGGAAGATGACATGGGAGCGACCATGACGCAGATTGCCGACGATTCTGCGGTAACTCCCCCGGGTGGAATACCAGTTGCTGACCCCGCTGCGACAGCAATGTCGGGACCCGATCCGGTGCAGCCCCAGGCGTTCCTCCTCGTGAAGTCTGGGCCCCAGGCCGGAAGCTCGATACCTATCACACAGGCAGAGACAGCGATTGGCAGGTCGTCGGATGCCGACATCGTTCTTGACGATGAACAGGTTAGCCGTGTGCACGCCAATATCACCTACACCGACGGCCAGTTCACAATGGTCGACACCGGGAGTAGCGGCGGCACGATCGTCGACGGGGTCGCGGGAGAAACCGTCGTACTGCAACCCGGGGCCGAGATGAAACTCGGCGATACCGAGATCGTGTTCATGCAGGGACAGTCGACGATCGTCGGCAGCCCGCCTCCTGCGCAGTCCCCGACGTCGGCTCCGCCGACAGCCGGTGCAGACCCCGGTGCGACCATCGTAGCCGGCCCGGAACCTGAACTGGTGATGAAGTGGCTGGCGATCACCGACGGACCCGGAAAGGGAACGACCGTTCAGTTGAAGGCCGGACGGACGACAATCGGGCGTGAGCAGGCCAACGATGTTCAGATTCCCGACGCCTCGGTCAGTCGTGAGCACGCGGCGATACTGAGCAGCG
>JASLNQ010000066.1 GCA_030745955.1 Dehalococcoidia bacterium
AAAGCTGCCGCCAATCATCGAACTGATCGGAAATCCGGCTGCAGGAACGAGACCAGGAGTATGTCGATAGTGACCGGCGGCATCGGGAGACGAGTGTGGCTGGCCAGGCGCATGGCGGCGCTGGCGCTGCGCGGGCGGGTGCGTCACCACGACCGGTTCGGGCTGAGTTACTGGCTGTGGAAGAACACACGGGCGCTGGCGACACGCGGTGGGGAACCTCGCACAGACGACACCGGGGTGCTCGAACAGCTAAAACGTATATACGGGGTACTGGGGCAGTCCGGGCGTGCGAGGGTCAGCGTCGATGTCGGGGCATATATCGGTGTGATCAGCCTGGCGATGGCCCGGTTTGGCGGGTTGGGGAATACCGTTCATGCGTTTGAGGCCGACCATCTCAACTACGGACGATTGCTCCAGAATGTTTCAGGCGATACAGGCTCACGAGTCCTTACTCACCACAGCGCAGCTGGGAACCAGGTCGGATCGGCCGCTTTTACAAGGAACCTTGACCCCGGAACGAACAGCCTGAGCGCGGTGGCGGATGCTTCCGTCGCCTCCGCCGGGGAGTTCACGGTGCCCATAACGACCCTGGATGCGTTCGTTGCCGAACACGACATCGCCGAGATCGCCGTGCTGAAGATCGACGTGGAGGGTGCGGACTTCGATGTGTTGCGTGGGGCTGCGGGACTTTTAAGCAGCGGGAAGGTCGGGGCGGTGGTTGTGGAGATTCCGTTGACTCCCGAGCACAGGGCCGAGATGAACGCGCTCCTTTCGGAGCACGGCCTTTCAATTGCCTACATCGTTCGCAACACGCCGGATCTGGCCCCGGCAACGGAGGCCACGTACAACGAATCTCAGCGAGCGCCGTTGAACATGCTCGCGGTCAGGCTTGATCTGGCTGAGCGGTTGGGTGTCGGGCGGTAAAACGGCAGGGACGGGACCTCGTGCGGGCGATTGTCGGAATTATCGGTCTTCGGAGACTGTAAAGTCGGTCACGAGTTTCGCAATGCCCTGTTTGACCGCCGCCGGATCGAGTGCCTCAACCGACGCCACGAACTCGTCGATTCGAGCCAGGCCCAGGTCATCACCGGCCGGGTTCATGACCCTGAGCAGCTTGGGGTGCGAGGTCTGCTCCAGCAGTTCCTCTTCGGCCGACAGGATTTCGGTCAGTTTTTCACCCGTTTTTAGCCCGGTGTATCTGATTTCGATGTCCTGGTCGGGGACCATGCCGGAGAGTTCGATCATCGTCCGGGCCAGCGAATCGATGTTCACAGGTTCGCCCATATCCAGCAGGTAAATCTCCCGGTTGTTGCCGATAGTGGCTGCCATCAGGATCAGCCCCGCAGCCTCGTAAGCGGTCATGAAGTAGCGCTCGGCATCGGGGTGGGTAACGGTGACTGGCCCACCGTTTTCGATCTGCTGCTGAAAAATAGGTACCACGCTGGCATTGCTGCCAAGTACGTTGCCGAACCGCACTGCGGCGAAGTGCGTTGAGTTGTCCCTACCGAGTTCGGTGATTGCCAGCTCGGCCAGCCGCTTGGTCGCCCCCATCACGCTGGTTGGCGCAACCGCTTTATCGGTCGAGACGAGCACGAATGTCGTTGCACCGCAATCCCTGGCAGCCCGTGCGACGGTCAGCACACCGCCGACGTTGTTTATCACGGCGTCCGCCGGGGCGTCCTCCATCAGGTAGACATGCTTGTGGGCAGCTGCGTGGAGGACAACATCGACCCGGTGGGCCCGGGTGATCTGCCCCATCGATTCGGTACTCGTCACGTCGGCTATTCGGGTGATCAATTCCAGGCCGGAATCGGGATCGGTGTCGAGCAGCGCCCGCAGCTCGTACTCGAGGAGCACGAGCGGGTTTTCGGCGCGGTCGACGAGGATCAGTTTGCTGGGTCCGAAGGCGATCACGCGCCTGGCGAGTTCCGATCCTATCGTCCCTGCCCCACCCGTAATCATGACGGTTTTGCCCGTGAACGTTGCCCGCAGGGCCTGGTCGTCGAGCTGCGTTTCCGGTCGCCCGAGTAGGTCGGAAACGTCAACCCGGCGCAGCTTTGAGATCGACACATTCCCTGTAAGGAGCTCGTCGGTTCCCGGCAAAATCCTGAAGTCAACACGGGCTTCTCGTGCGTACTCGACGATCTGTGCGCGTTGCTCGGGCGTTGCGGAAGGCACCGCGATAACGACCATGTCGATGGACATCCGTTTGACGACCGAGGGAATCTGGTCCGAAGTGCCGAGCACGGGTATACCGCTGAGGCTCTGGCCTATCTTTGCGAGGTCATCGTCGACGAATGCGATCGGTTCGATCAGGAAATCGGGGGTTGAGAGCACCTGCCCGCAAAAGGCAGCGCCGGCGTCACCCGCACCCACTATTAGCACCCGCGTCCGGTAGCGGTCGGACTGACCGCTCGCCTTCAAGCGCTCCCGTCCCACCCGGACGATCATCCGCAGGCCACCGGCAAGAAAGATGTGGACGCCCCACTCGATAAGCGGCACGGTCCGCGGGATGCCCTCGAAATCCGATACCAGCCAGAGCAGCGGGATCAGCACGATCGTCGAGGCGGTTGTCGCTTTTGCGATGCCGAGGAGGTCGGGCACCGAGACGTAACGCCAGAGCCCGGCGTGTGCACGGAACTGGACCAGCGCGGCAAGGCGGAGCAAGACCAGCACGACTGCCCATATCCAGTAGATCGAGTGGTCGATACGGGATGCGTCGAGGTCGAGCCTGAGGAGCAGGGCTGCGTAGAGCGAAGCGAACGGTATCGCAGCCTGAACACCAAGACCCAGCAGCAGTCGGCGCCTTCTTGGAATGGTTGCGATCGCTCGCTGGAATGAGTCGAATATGGCCATGTTCACCTGGGCCGAGTTTCCGGGGCGGGGCACATGCCGGCAACATGAATGCCAGTAGCACTCGACCGAAAACGCGGACGGTATCGACCCCAGAGTAACCGAAGGTGGAATTACGCAGTGATTACGGGTTCAGCACGTTCCGCAGAGTTTCGAGGCGTTCAGCGGCCAACCGATCGGCGGGTGCAAGCTCGGTGAGCCGCTCGTAGAGTTCGACCGCCTCGGCCTGTTTTTCAGCAACCCCAAGCTTGCCCAGCTCCCAGGCTGAGAACGCGAGCCGATAGTGGTTGGTCAGTTCTAGCGGGTTGGCGTCGAAGGCTTTTTTATCGTAGTCGTAGGCCAGTTGCCGGGCTTCCAGGATTACAGCGGGGTTTGTATTCGCCTCGGCCTTCCCATGCTCAAGGTCCGAGCGGTCGTGCCAGTACCTGGCCACTTCGGGGGCAAGGTCGGTGGCCTGCTCGAAACGGGCGTCGACGTCGGCATATGACGGGTTGCCGGTGCCGTACAGGACAGAGCCCGCATTGTTCGCAAAGAAGAACCGGCCTGCGGTTTCCCACGACACGTAAAACGCCAGCACGGCGATTATGGCGACTGCGGGAAACACCAGGGCACGCGCTTTTGGAGAGGCGGAACCGGCGGTGCGGCGTGCCGCGTTGATTTCCTCATCGATGGTCCTGCCTGCTGGCGACGCAACGGCCACCGCCGCGAGCATGCCGACGAGGACCCAGAATGTGAAGACATCAGCGGCAGCTGGCGAGCCGGACAGCTGCTCGACAAAGCGGGAGGTAAGCGCACCGGCCAGGGCGGCGGCGAGCCAGTACGAGCCCGTTGCGGGTGATCGTTTTACGAGCCGCCAGAGTGCGTATCCAATTGCTGACCACATGCTCATCCACGCCATGAACCCGAGCAGGCCCTGCTCGACCAGGCGGTTGATCGGATCGTTGTGGGCGGCCGTGAATCTTCCCGTGAAAGTGAGGGTATCGGCAGCGGCTGTTGCCACGTACCGGTACGTGTCGGGACCGTAGCCCACCAGCCAGCGCACGAAGGCGGGAAGGTTGTTCGAGTAGGGCACCTCCGGGCGCTCGAGCGCGATCCCGCCGGCCAGTTCCCAGTACTGAAATCGCAACCGTACGGTACTCGACCGGGTGAACTTTCCGAACTTGTCACCCGCCGATTCCTCCTGTGCGGCGGGCTGAACGCCGGGGGAAGACTCGGTCGAGGTGTCAGGCGCTGGCGTGATGTGGAGTGAAGGTTCGTACACCGTGGTCAGCAATCCGAACGCCACGATACTCGCCGCGATCAGGCCGACGGGCAGTCTTGCACGGCTGAGTGAACCGTACCGGGTGGCAACCGCTGTAAAAACGACCAGGCCGGCTACCCAGCCAAGCATCGGGCCACGGCTGACAGTGGTAACCAGGCTCACCGTGAACGAGCCCGTCACGAGGACGAGTGCGGCTAGCCAGTACCGGCGGCTGCTCGCAGATGCCCGCTCGGACTGCCGGATGATGTAGGCCAGCGACATCGGAAACATGAGTACCAGCAGGGCGCCGTAGAAAATTGGGTTGCCGGCAGTGCCTGTCGTGTGTGTCCCGTGGGTCTGCCCGATATCGAGGAAGGCGATGCCGAAGTACTGGAATACGCCGATCGACGACACGGCCACACCGGAGATCGCAACGGTCGCCCACACACGTTCGATAGACGCCGCTTCACGGACCGAAACGAATGCCGTAATTGCGAACACGACGTACATGAGTGCCGTGTACTCTCCGGCCTCGAACCCCGCCGGGTTCCGTCCCCACAGGCTGACTCCCGGGGCGATGGAGAGGGCGGTGGACAGCAGCGACACGATCACGACCAGCGCTGCCGTGACCAGGATGAGGTAGGTTGGGCGAGACAGCTTGAGGGCTGCGTTTTGCGAGCGGACCCACCCCGCCTGAGTCGCCAGCCTTACGAGCAGCCGCGAGACCAGGATTCCGGCCAGCAGCGAGCCGCAAAAACGAATCGTGGTTGCCTTGGATGTCGATGTGATGTCGACAAAAGCCGACTCTGGCAGCACGATGAACGGCACCACGACGATGGCGAACAGCAACAGCCCGAGCTGTGCGTATTTCAGCCCCCGGTCGAGTACATTGATCGGGTCTTGCCGGGTTTGCCGGCGGTTGCGTCGACGCTGGCGTGCCATGGGTGACGTTCTGTGAATCGGGTCTGGTAATCGGTTTCAGCTTGAGACCGCTCGGTTGATTTTCACACGATAACGGCTCCAGTGGACCGTGCGTGCGGCAACGAATGCTGGCGAGTTGCCCGCGATCGGGGTTTGTTTGCAGCCGTTTTCGCCCGGTCGGTCGTGGGCTCGACTAGACTCATGGGCGCGGATAACCGCGGTTCGCCGATTGCACACTCACGAAGATATCCCGATTACCTTGCGAGTCGATACATCCGGTTTGCCGACCGACAACTGGCATCATTTCCTGCGACTGCGTGACCTGCGCCAGGTGCTTGCCGAGGCGCCGCTAACGGGCGTGACGCGGGTGCTGGAGCTGGGTGCTGGCGATGGCGTGCAGACTTCGGCGCTGCGGGAGGTGTTTGCAGAGGTGACGCCGATCGATATCGCCCCCTCGGGCGAGGTGGACGGGCTGATCGTTGCGGATGCCAGCAGCCTGCCGTTTGTCGACGGTTACTTCGATCTCGTGTTCTCGTCGAACGTGCTGGAACACGTCGAGGACCTCGACTCGTGCCTGGCGGAGATGAAACGGGTGCTCGCACCGGGGGGCATCATGGTCCACTCGATGCCGACCGGTACGTGGAAGGTGATCCAGGTTGCCGCGCGGCCGGTGGCGTCGGCTGTAAGGGTCGTGCGGAAACTGGTGCCGGGATTATCGGGCGGCCACCAGCGCGCCCGTGCCGGGTCGCATACATCGACCCATGGGGCCGATCCGCCGCGCAGGTCGTTGCTCCAGAAAATCGTTGGGCAGTTCGTCCCGACAATCCATGGCGTGTCGGGAAACCACGTTGCGGAGTTCTTTCGTTTCAGGCCCGTGTGGTGGAAGTTTAAATTCAGAGGGGCCGGACTGGACTGCTACCGGTCGTCACCACTGTTCCTGCACTCTCCGTACGACCTGCTGCCGTACAGGTTTGCAGGCTTGCGTGACCGGATTGCGCGGGCGGGCCTGGCGTCGGTGCGGGTGTACTGGCTGCGGTAGGGGTGGAGGTCGTGTTTCTTGTCGAACGGGTAGGGTTCCGGGCCTGGTGTTTTGAAGCCAATCGCTCGACGACACGACTGGAGAGCGTGTCGCTCTGCGTAGACAGCCGCCTGGGCGCGATTCGCGCTACCAGTTTTCGAGAAGATATTGGCGACGTGGCGAATGACGGTGTTCTGGGTGATAAACAGCACCTCAGCGATCTCGCGATTTGACTTGCCTGTGGCAAGTTCCTTGAGGACCTCAAGCTCTCGTCCCGTGAGTCCATCAGGGTGAGCAGTGGCTGGCGCGAGGGGAACGGCGATACGATCGATCAATCCTTCGATTCGTCCTACCAGTGTTTTCATGCCCAGTCTTTCGGCGCTTGCATGCGCGGTCGCCAACAGTTCAGACGCAGCGGCTGTATCTGAGGGGGATCCCAGACCGGTCAGAAACTCCGCATGGTCGGTTTGAGCCCGTGCTAGCACAACGACGTAACCGCGGTCCAGGCAAAGATCGATCGACGCGCTGAAATATGTTTTTGCAGCCGCATCGTTCCCTGACAGAGCAGACAGCTTTCCAAGTAATCGGTCAATCGAGAACACCGCAGGGCGTACGAATTCGCCCGCGTGCGGAGCGAGCTGGTCGAACACTTCCTGGGCTTGCTGTTTATCGCTCTTGATCAGTGCGATCAGCCCGATTCCGGTGGATGCAGATAATGCCCAGTCGGGAACGGTCCTGGTGTTTTCAGTTACGTGCCTTGCAGCTGTCTCGGCTTATGCGAGCAGCGAGTCATCACCCGTGATCTGCGATAGAACGGGCAGGGCAAGGGCCATGGAACTCTGTTCGTGAGGGGAACCCGATTCCACCTGCGCGAGTCTTTCGGCATAACTTTGGGCTTGATCGAGATCGCCCAGTTCACAGGCCACCACCAGGCCACCAGCCAGCAGCGATCCGTTGTTCTGCCAACCGATCGGCCCCAGGCCCGTGGCTGCCAATTCCAGGGCGACCGCTAAATCCCCGGTAGCATGACTCAGGAAGTGTTGTTGCAGGACCGCTCTTGCAGTCCTCGATCGATCGCCGTCAAGCTTTGCTATGGCGAGTGTTTCTTCGGTGTGCTCTTTTGATTCACCGAGCCATCCGGTGCTGAACAGTGAATCGAATGCCGTGTGATGGGCCCAGTACTCACTGAACTTGTCTTGCCCCTGGGATACCAGTTGCATCGAAATCGGAACGCGCTCAAGGATATCTGAGTATCTGAGTTCGTCCCCATCTACATGCTGGTAGTCCGTGAGTACGGCCAGCTTCAAAGCTGGATCTTCGGCCTGATCGGCGATCGACAGGGCCTGTTGGCGTCTATTTCCAGTCCATTCACCGCCGCGACATTGAGCAATTCACGAGGGTCGACAGAAACGGAATTGATGCGTACCGCGATTCGGTTTCTGGTCGTCTCCGAGACAAGTTGCAGCGGTGTCAGATCTGACGATGCATCCAACCTGTTCAGCGTGGAAACTATCTCTCGAACGTAAAACGGATTGCCTTCCGAGGCCGTGAAAATCGCGTCATTCAGCTCACTGGTGGGGTTTGCGAGACCGATGGATGACGCCAGTGAACTCGCAGATTCAAGGTCCATACGGGACAGGGGTAGATGGTTGAAGTTTGTCTCGGTGGCGAGATACCGCAGCACCCTGTCAAGGGCGCCGGATCCGCTCCCAGTCTCAGTACGGCCAGCAGCAATGATCAGGATCTGTTCGTCAGCGATTGACTGCCCGAGAAACTCAAGTAAACCAGCCGAATCGTCATCTGCCATGTGGAAGTCATCAATCGCAATGACAAGTGGCGAAGTACGTGAAGCGGATATCAGCAGTTCCACGAAGTGGTAATAGACCTGAAATCTTGCTTCGTCGATCTTCAGACCAGAGATGGATGACGTCAGTTACCAAATTTCAGAATCGACGGGAACGCTCTGAGAAGCGATGGGGCATGTGGCGTGGCCACTTTCGCGGCGATTGACGGCTTGGCTTCACTGAAGTACTGATCGAGCACCTACGTCCACGGCCAGTACGGAGGTGTGCCCCTGGCTTCGCGACAACGAGCACGGAGGAGGAGCGAGGATTTCATGCGGTAGGAATTTATCGACTCCTCTGAAAGACGTGATTTACCTATCCCAGCTTCACCCGTCAGGACTACAACACCACCCTGACCTTTTTCCGCGTCTGTGAAAGCCGACTTTAACTCGCAAAGTTCACGTTCGCGACCGACAAAGGAATTTACGTTTAGTGGCGCATTGATGCCTATTGATCCCACCGGGAATTAAACTGGTATGCATCATTTTGCATAGAAAAGCTGGTTTACTGCAAATTCAACGGGCTGAAAGGCAATCGAGGTTGCACTCCACGCTGCGTATTAGCTCATTCCGAAGTCGTTGTCGGCAAGATCGTCCAGTTGTTCTAGCAGGTCGTTGGGGAGCGGTCCCATTTCGGCTGCTCCCAGGGCAAGCCTGAGGTGTTCTAGCTCGGCCATCCCCACTTCGACACCGGACACGCCTGGATTTCGCAGCGCGTACCTGATGGCGACCTGCGAGCGGGCCCCGTGTTCGGGTGTTAGCAGCGGGAGCACCCGGCTCATTCGGACCTCGTCGGATGCGACGTCGCCATTAAGTACCACGCCGCCTTCACGTCCCGTCCTTCTGTCTGTGGCGATAACGCCGGCCGCCAGGACACTTATCACCATCACGGCAACACCATTTTCTTCTGCCAGGCGGATGATGTTTTTCTGATCGTAGGCCGACCAGTTTGAGGGCATATCGCGGCCCGCCGATGGGTTGAGCAGGTTGTAGTAGACCTGCGCCGACCCGAACCGCTGGCTGGAGATCACCTCGCTCAACGGATCGGCCTCGCCGGTTGCAGTAAACCCGATGTGGCGGGTGAAGCCCCTGTCGACAAGCCCCTGCATGGCATCGGCAACACCACCGCTCCGGAGCAGGTCGTCGGGGGTGAGTGCGCCGGGGATCGCGCTGGACGGGGACGTGACGCGGTTGTGAACCTGGTGGAGGTCGACGCTGTCCATCTGCAGCCGCTCGAGACTTGCTGTCAGCCCCCGTTCTGCCTGTCCGGCAAAGTCCGCGTCAGCCCGGTCGAAGCCTGTCTTGGTCGAGATGTACGGCCTGTTTTCTGTCGGTAACTCCTTCATGAGCCAGCCGATCGCCTCTTCCGACTGACCGTTGCCGTAGCTGGCAGCCGTGTCGATC
>JASLNQ010000067.1 GCA_030745955.1 Dehalococcoidia bacterium
GGTCATGCCGTCCCCACCCTCGGCGAAGCCCCTCGCCTCTGCAACACCGAATGTACCAGCTGCCTTCGCAACCTCTGTGACGACCGCGATCTCTTCCGGAGTGTCGTCGGGGAACATGTTGATAGCCACGACGACCGGCAGACCGTACATGCTCACGATCCTGAGGGCGTTCTTCAGGTTCTCGGCACCACGCCGGACGGCATCGGGATCGGGAGCGGCCATGTCCTTCATCGCCACTCCGCCATGCCACTTGAGCCCGCGGATGGTTGCCACCACCACGGCAGCAGCCGGCTTCGGCCCACCCTGCCTGACCTTGATATCCATGAACTTCTCGAAGCCGAGGTCTGCGCCGAAACCGGCCTCGGTAATTACGTAATCGCCGCAGTTCACTGCGAGCTTGTCGGCGAGTATCGATGAGCAGCCGTGTGCGATGTTGCCGAACGGGCCCATGTGAACGATTGTCGGCTGGCCCTCGACGGTCTGCACGAGGTTCGGCTTGATGGCGTCTCGCAGCAACGCCATAATCGAGCCGATTCCCCCGATTTCCCGCGCGGTGACCGGTGTTTTACCGTCCCGCTTCCAGCCCACGACGATGTCGCCGATGCGTTCCCGGAGGTCATCGTAGGAACTGGCGAGTGCACAAATCGCCATGATTTCGGAGGCAGCGTTGATGTCGAACCCGGATTCCGTTACCGGGCCGTTCGTCCTGCCACCCGCACCGGTCAATACTGCCCGTAGCGCCCGGTCCTCGGCGTCGGTCACCCGCCGCCACGTGATGCCAGCAGCATCGAACCTGCTGATCGCATGGCGGTACACGGCATTGTCGACCATCGCCGCGAGCAGGTTGTGGGCCGACTCGATGGCGTGGAAGTCGCCGGTGAAATGAAGGTTGATGTCGACCGCCGGCTGGACGGTCGCTTTGCCGCCGCCTGTGCCACCGCCCTTATGACCGAACACCGGACCCAGCGCGGGTTGCCGGATAGTCAGGACCGGCTTTTTGCCGATTTTCGCCAGCCCCTGGACGAGCCCGACCGCCGTGGTCGATTTACCTTCACCCGCGGGAGTTGGGGTGATGGCGGTAATCACGACTAACCTGGCCTTCTCGGCGGCATCGGGAAAGGCGTTGAGGGGCACCTTGGCCTTGTCGTGCCCGTAGGGGTCGAGAGCGTCGGGGTCGAGGCCCATTTCGGCCGCAAGATCAGCAATTGGTCGCATATATTCTGTGGCAGGAAGGTGTACAGCTCAGCGTGCACTGGCGAGTTGAAAATGACTCAAACCAGTCAATTCTACTTGCGCCGAGGTGAATTGGAGTGAACAAGTCAGAAGGAATCCGGCACACGGACCGTTCCACCCGGTCAGGGCCACAACGTGTGAAGGGCAACAGTGCCCCTCGGCACGATCAGACTGTTCTGAACCTGCGCCCGATCACCAGGAACCCGAATCCAATAAGGCCAAACAACGTCACGAGGTCCCAGTGGATGACCCGCCCGATCGCGAGGTTCACGACGACTGCGACCGTCAACAACAACACTACTGTGATAGCAGCGAACGCTATCGAACCGACCCAACCACGCGGCTGCTCAACCGCGGTCTGCGAGTTCGATTTCGCCTTTGCCCGTTGGCGCGTGTTTGCCTTCGTGTTGGCCAGCGTGGTGCTCCGAGTGTTCCGTGACTTCCTGCGGGGCGAATATATGCAAGGTGCTGCCGGAGCAGCGGAGGGACGGCTCGCGATTCCCCGGCAGCACCTTGATTCATTTGATGCACCGGTTTGATGAAAGATGTGGCGGAAAGCCCGAAACTACCCTCACATCCCCAAACAAACTTTCGCCTATCCGTCAGAGAGAGGTAGCCGGTCTTGCCGGTTTCGTGGCCAGCAGGATCGTAAACGCGGCTACCAGGCACGCCCCGGCCAGTGTGTAGAGCACCGTTTCGTAGGTGCCCGACCTGTCGAATACCTGGCCTACTACGTACGGCGTTGCCATCATGCCCATCGCCATCGGGAACGCCGACATGCCGAGGATCACCCCGAAGTGCTTGCGCCCGAAAAACTCTCCGCGGAGCGCGTGCAGCATCGGCGTCCGGCCGCCAAAGCCGAGTCCCCACAGCATTGCGAACACGAGGGCACCCCAGTAGTTGGTCGCCATCGCAATTACGACTAGCGATACTCCCTGGATCACGATCAGCACCGGCAGCACCGAACGCTTGCTCACGCGGTCGCCCATGAATCCACCGAGCATCTGGAACCCGAACGACGTTACGGCCATTATTGGCACGATGGTTGCCGCGGTCGCATCGGGAAGGTTCACACCGCCGTCGTCAGTGAGCTGGAAGAAAATATGGGAGGAGATCGCACCGACCGAGAGGTTCGTCAGCAGGTGGGTGATCGCGAGCGACCAGAAGGCCCGGGTGTGCAGCGCCTCTCTCGCCGTGAAGTCATGCTGGGCGACCGATCGTTCAGAAACCTCGGTATCCGCGGGCTCCCTCACGTGGGATGGCATGTCCTCCCAATCGGGTGCGCGCTTTCCGGCGATATAGGCGAGTGGCGGCCCCGATGCGAGGGTAATCAGCCCGATTACCAGCGTCGTATCTCGCCATCCGTACGTATTGATCCCCCAGACGATCGCCGGAACGAACACCCCGCCCAGGCTCGAACCGCTAATGACGATTGCCATGGCAGTGGCCCGGCGATGGGGCATCCAGGCATTCACCGCGGCCATCGACGGCACGAACCCGCCCATCGAGAAGCCCATCGAAACGACGAAGTAAGCCAGGTAGTACTGCACCGGTCCCTGTAGCTGCGAGTAGAAGATCATCCCCAGCCCACCGAGTGTGAATCCGATGAGGACCATCTTGCCGGTGCCGAACCTGTCGGTCAGCCACCCTTCCAGGGGACCCAGCAGTGCCCCACCGAACCTACCGAACGACGACACTCCCGTCACGACGGCCCGCGACCAACCGAATTCGTTTTCGATCGCCCAGGCCAGCGTGCTCGCAGCCTGGAAGGTTGGGCCGGAGCTGACGATCATGTTTACGGCGCCGGCCAGCGCTACCCACCACCCGTAGAAAACGCGACCGACCCCGGTCTTCGGGGCCTTGGGGGTCGTAGGGCCTGTTTCGGACACGGGCGGTTCCGTCGTCATCGGGGTGTAACTAGTAGATGCAAAAACAGAGCAGGTCAGATGTTTCGCGTGAAGAGATTACGACCAAAGGGACCGGTGCGCACTGCCATTACGCCTGAGTCCCCGCCAAAATCCAGATTCCCAACCTGCCGGAACGGGCGTAATCTGGCGGCAACCTGAGCTATCCCTACCTACAACATCGCAACCTGCGACATTACCGCCTGACGGAAGACTGATGAAAATCACCGAAATCACAACCAACATGCTGCACGACCCTGATGGGTTCGTGATCCAGGACGCCACAATCCCACCGGTCGATCCCAACGCCAAAGGCCGCAGCCAACTGTTCGTACACATCCACACCGACGAAGGGACCGTCGGCCTCGGCATGGCGCCGGGCCAGCGGTCGATACGCGAGGTCATTCACCAGAACCTGACCGACCTCCTGGTGGGGCAGGACCCGTTCATGATCGAAAAGCTGTGGCAGGACATGTTCTGGCGCGTGCGCGGGTTCGGGCGCAAGGGCATCGCGTTCCAGGCCATCTCTGCGATAGACATCGCCCTGTGGGACCTCAAGGGCAAGGTGCTCGGTCAGCCGATCTACCGGTTGCTCGGTCCGGCGCACGAGAGTGTTCCCATCTACGGGTCCGGCGGCTGGACGAACTACTCCCAGGACGAGTTGGTGGCCGAGCAGGTGGCATATGTCGAGCGGGGCATCCCCCGAGTCAAGATGAAAGTCGGCAAAGACTTTGGCCAGTCGGAGCGGGAAGACATTGCACGCGTCGAGGCGGTGAGACGGGCCGTCGGTGACGACGTCGAGATATTCGTCGACGCCAACAACGGCTACTACGCCAAGCAGGCCATCAAAATGTCGCAGATCTTCGAGGTCTACGACGTGGCATGGTTCGAGGAGCCGGTGCTCGCCGACGATATCCCCGGCCTGGCCCGGGTGTCGCAGGCAACCACAATCCCCGTCGCCACCGGCGAGCACGAGTACACCAAGTACGGTTTCAGGGACCTTCTTACCGCAGGTGGGGCCGACATCGTGCAGCCCGATATCTACCGGGTCTCCGGCATCACGGAGTGGATGAAGGTTGCGGCGATGGCAGATGCGTTCAACCTGCCCGTTGCGCCGCACGCGGTTTCGCTGGTGAGCCTTCACTGCGCGATGGCGGCCCCGAATATCAAGGTCGTCGAAGTCCTGGGGGCCGAGGAGCATTCCAACAGGGTCTGGTGGACCGAGACACCGCCGTACGATGGCGGGACATGGAAGCCATTCGAAGACCGGCCCGGTCTGGGCCTGGAGCTCAATTCCGACGCCCTGAAAAACAACGCTATCGGCTAGAAGTACGACGAGTGTTCCCAGTTGGCAGGCCCGAACACCTGTCCCAGCACGAAACAAACAAGTAAACACCGGTGATCGGCACAGATGGCGATCAGAAATCGAAAGGAACAAGAAAATGCCGACGGGCAACAGGCTTGAGGGAAAAACCGCCATCGTTACCGGGGGCGCATCGGGGATCGGTGAGGCGACCACACGGCTCTTCGTTCAGGAGGGGGCAAAGGTGGTTATTGCCGATATCGACGACGCAAAGGGCAAAGCCCTCGAGGCCGATCTGAACACAAGCGGCGTTGTGGCTGTCTACCGCCAGTTCGACGTCACGCAGGAAAGCCGCTGGATCGAGGTGGTCGGTGAAGTGCTCGATATGTGGGGGCG
Source organism: Dehalococcoidia bacterium (assembly GCA_030745955.1). The sequence continues at coordinate 4,837 of JASLNQ010000067.1, forward strand.
GCTCGACATCGTCGTGAACAACGCTGGGATGTCGGGCGTCAAGGGCAGGGCAACGGTTGAAGACACCATCGTCGAGAACTGGGACACCGTGTTTGCGGTGAACTCAACCGCCATCATGCTCGGCACCAAGACAGCTATCCCCGCCATGAGGAAAACCGGGGGCGGTTCGGTCGTGAATGTATCGTCGATCTTCGGAATCGTGGGCTCACCCGCGGGAGCCGCCTATCACGCCTCGAAGGGCGCGGCACGGACGTTCAGCAAGGCTGCTGCTGTCCAGTACGCCAGTGACAACATCAGGGTGAACTCCGTGCACCCCGGGTTTACGGACACGCCAATGACCGTCGACATCCACTCGCAGAAGGAAATCCGGGACGCTCGCGAGGCAATGACTCCACTGGGCCGACTCGGCCTCCCGCTGGACATTGCCTACGGGATTCTCTACCTGGCAAGCGATGAGGCTGCGTGGGTGACCGGCGCCGAGTTGGTGATCGATGGCGGCGAAATCGCCTGGTAGGAGCACACGAAGCGCATGTCCCCTTTCCCAAGCCCTGGCGTGCCCCGCGGAGCTGCGACGCGCGACAAAGTGCGCCTCGCACGCCCGGAGCTAAACGCAGAGGGTTAGGGTGTGGGTGGTTCCTAAGGACGCGCGACCCACCGCACACTAGCTACGCCAATACTTTTCACTGGAGCACCGCGCGACCCTGCCCCGGGTCCCTCGGCTCCGATGACTCCGCTCGGGACGTGTTGGTGGCTGTGTCCAACCCCACCGTCATTCAACACGTGGGCAGGAAAGCCGACCGCGAGTTCCGCAGCGCCCCCTGACAAAAACACAAAGAGAAAGCCCCCTGTGGGTGCCAGGGGGCTTTCTCGCGTCTGGGAGGTTTGACTGATTGAACGGACACGCAGGAGTCGTGTCCATCCGGTTCTTTCCATGTGCCCGGATTGTCAGCGTCTGGAAAGTTTGCGTCCGGGTGTTTCGGAAATCGGGAGGTGGGTTGTTTACCGCATCATCCCGATCGCACCGATCATGGAGTCGTCGTTTTCTCCCGATTTCGAGCCTTCCTTGAGCCTGCCGGTATCCAGCAAGTACGCAAGTACTGCCTAGACCCTGGCATGTGCCTTCGGCTGGGGTTGCAGCCGCATCTTGGAGAAGATCGAACCAATATGTCACTCAACCGTTCGGGGCTGGATGAACAGTTCTTCTGCGATGGCAGCGTTCGAGAGGCCCCTGGCTATGCAGTCGAGCACTTCACGCTCACGCTCTGTCAGTTCCGACAAGAATGCGCTCTCGCGGTTGTTCTGCGTGCCGGCAAGTTTCGCCACGATCTCGCTGGCGAGGTATGTCTTGCCCTCGGCGACATCCTTCACCGCCTGCACGAGGTCGGAAAGGCTCTGGAGCGACTGCTTCAGCAGGTACGCCTTGCCCTTCAGGAACTCACGGACGAACTCGTCGTCGTCGAAAGCTGAAAGAAGCACAATCGCCATGTCCGGGTGCTTTTCCCGGATGATCCTCGATGCATCGACGCCGTTAAGGCGGGGCATGCGCCCGTCCATAATCACGACGTTCGGGCCGAGTGTGTCGGCAAGCACAAGGGCTTCCTGCCCGTCGCCCGCAAATCCAACGATCTCGATGTCAGGATCGGTGTTCAGCAACATTCCGTATGCCTGACGCATGATCTCGTGGTCGTCGACCATCAATACCTTGATATTTTTTGTCGGTACTGCTTCGGTAGTCACTATTTGCCTCCCAGGCATTCGTTGCGCAAACTCGCTAAAGATTAGTTTCTAGATTCACTCGGAACCGGCCGGGGGAAGGTTTGCTGCAACCCTCCATCCTGTCAGCTCCATGTCTGGTTCACCGGGTGGTGAATTGATCGCCACCGGGGTGGCGCTGGAGATGTCGCCGCCCATGTCTTTGAATGATTCTCGAACGTACTCTGGAATTTCCCACTCACTGGTGGGGTTGTCATTCCACGGTTCTGCCGTGAGGTCGACTTGAACTGAACCGTCATCAAGGCGCGAGACCTGCCAGACGACCAGGCCGCCACCCGGAATCGATGCCGGGGCCGCCAGGATCAACTCGACCAGGATCTGCTGGCAGAGTGCTGCGTCGGAGTATGAAATCGCTTCGGCCTGGCCAGAGGCATCCTCGCGCCGCTGGACATCTATCTGCGCCACCTTGACCGCCGGAGCGGTGAGCAGCTGGACCGACTGCATCAGGTCGACGATATCGACGTTCGCCGTCGTGCCGGGCTCAGCTTTTGCAAAGCTCCAGATCCCCCGCGAGAGGTTCCGGGCGCGCAGACTGGCGTTTTCGATCATGTCGAGATAGCCGCGGACCTTGCTGGCTTCGAGCGAGCTTAGTCCAGAGCCGTTCGCACCGTCGATGGCCTCTTTAGCCAGCTCGGAGAACCCCATTGCGATACCGATTGGCCCGTTAAGCTCGTGGGCCAGGCCCGATGACACGCGCCCGATAAGTTCAAACTTATGGGCCGTGGCGGGGGCCAGGACTGATTGCCGGTTCTCGGGACTCACTGGCTGGCTCCCCGGTCGCGGTCGGGGTTCGACCTGGCGCCCGATGCCTGGGTCCGGTTCTGAACACCCAGAACCTCGAGCACCTGCCTCACCTGCTTCACCCGGACTGGCTTGCGGATGAGAGTGACCGGTCCGTAATCCATCGCTTCGCTTATCAAATTGGCGTCACCTGCCCCCGTAACGAGTACCACGGGGGTTTTCCGGTCCTGTCGCTCGACTGCTTTCAGGAGTTCGACTCCCGAGCCGCCGGGCATGATGAGGTCGAGGAAAACAGCCCGGTACTCAGAGGCTTCGAGCTGCGCGATCCCTTCGGCGGCAGTCGATGCACTGGTGACTGAGACATCCTCGCCCTCAAGTATTACCGTCAACAGCTCGACCAACTGGAAGTCGTCGTCGACGAGCAATACTTTTGGAGTTTCGTCACCCGGCTCGGGGGCCTGCGCAAAGGTTCCAAGACCGTGCGCCGAGCGGACCAGACCTCGCTGTTCGAGGAGGTCGACCGCCGACCGCAGTGTCGTTAGCGAAACGCCGTACTGCTTCGCCATCTCGTGCTGGCTTGGCAGTTGTTGACCGCTCTGGACTGCGCCCGATTCGATCTGTCGCTGTAGATCGTCGGCGATCGATACGTATCGCAGTCCGGGGCCATTCGTTTCGGTTGGTGAAACCATTTAGCTTGCGTCTCGAGCCGGTGGGATGTCGGCAAATATACAGCGCCAGTTGCGCTATTCACCATCCCCTTGTGTGGGTCTTTCGGAAGACCGATACACCAGAAGTTACCACGTCGGCAGCGGCAGTCAAGTGGGGGCTAGCACCTATCTTGCTAGTCAACACTCAAACGACACCGAGGTTTTGTGCAGGTCAGGGGCTCCCTTCTTAGCCAGCATTGACCAGCGGCCTGCCCGCGAATGGATCGACGGTGTGCCCCGCGGTGGGATCCCCTTCCTCCACGCCGGTTCGCACGTCGCCCGGCGCGCGAAGCCCAGGGATGCGAAGCTCAAGGATGCGAAGCAAAGTAGGTGCAACATCGAACAGGCGGGCCTGGAAGACCGGTATCGCTGGGGTGGCCTTGACGCTACCGGGGCGAACACCGGGTTCAATAATCGTCGTGAGCACATCGTTCACCGAGTGCGCCGGGGTGTCATCCTCGATGTTGCCGTGGTCCGCCGTGATCACCATGTAACTACCGGCTGCCCGGGCCGATACAGCTATTTCCACAAGGGCGTCGGCGGCAGCCCTGTAGGCAGTTTTCGCCTCCTCATAGCGCAGCGGCAGCAGGTGTCCGACCATGTCGGGAGCGGCGATGTTGCAGCAGATCAGCCTCGACCTCCCGTCTGTGATCTCTTCAAGGACCGCCGCCGTCACCTCCCTGGCACGCATCCCCGCGTGCAGGTAAAAGTCGGTGTCCGACATCACGCCGTCCTCCGCGCCGTGTGAGGTGATGACGTGACGGGCTTCGTTTGCGTCCCGCACAGGGTTTTCCCGCCTTCCGCGGAAGAAATATCCCATGTGCGACGCCTTCACGCTCTCGGCCACCAGGGCGTACTCGTCGGTGCCGGCAACTTCGGGCCATTGCGCCAGGAAGTTGTCTGCGTGCGGTTCGGTGTGGAAGGCAACGCCCACGCCATACTCGGCTTCGAAAACTGGGTGGTACTCGGCGATTCCGCAGATGTCGAGACCCAGCCCGTGATCGATCCACGACCCGTCCCAGGGGCGGCCCCTCGACTCTCCCTCAGCGCCGAGGAATGCGCGGGCGCCCGCGAGA
>JASLNQ010000068.1 GCA_030745955.1 Dehalococcoidia bacterium
TAGCGATTCACCGATGTAAAGCATGGCTCCCGAACTAGGCTATCAAGGTGTTTGTTCACGAATCGGATTTTCAGAGTCATGAGTAATCCGCGATTCCGTGCGGCCGTTGGAGGCCGAGTTGGATGATAGACAACCTAATTAAGTCAAGGTTTTTACCGCGCATCGGGTTGGTGACTGGCGCGTACGTGTTCTGGGCTGGCGTGTTCGTTGCGCTTAGCCCTGGCGATGAATCGGCCGCCGAAAGTTTCGTCGCTATCCCAATTGTCCTCTCCGCTCTCTTGTTCGGCGTTCGAGGTGCAATCACTGGTTCCACGATCGGTTTTATCCATCGATCTCCTGCACGTGGTTCAAGGCCATGTCCCGGTCTCCGAGCTACCGTATGGCCCGACACCGGTCGACACGACGATACTGCTGGTGATAGCCGCGATCGTCGGTTATGCAAGGCGGTTTGAAACCGGGAGGATCGCGGCCACCCGGCTCGCCAGCTCGACCCAGGGGCAACTCGATAGGCTCGATACTGAATCCCAACTCTTGTCCCGCCTGTCTATCGAGATCGGAAGATCGTCGACCGTCGAATCCACGTTGAATGCGGCCCACGCCGCGGCTGTGGGCCAGGAGCACCGCATCGAATGCTCAATTCCTGCCACTGAGCTGATTGTTGACTGCGACCCGATCAGGCTCGCCCAGGTCTTCACAAACCTCATCACGAACGCACTCAAGTACTCGTCAAAAGAACAACCTGTGAAAGTGACAGTCGAATCTGACACCGAGCAAGTTCGTATTTCAGTTAGCGACCGCGGGCTGGGAATTTCTGAATCTGATAGAGAAAAGCTCTTCTCACCCTTCTTCCGTTCGACCAATCCCGAAGCGCTCCAGAACACCGGGACGGGCCTCGGGCTTGTCCTCGCGAAGTCGATAGTAGAACAACACGATGGGAACCTGAGAGTATTAAGCGAGTTCGGCTACGGATCGACCTTCACCGTCGAGTTGCCCGTTGCCGCCAGCGACCACGAAGCCAGGGCTGCCTGAGGCCTTCTGGCCGACGGCGAGTGGAGAAACCGATGGCCCGAATACTGGTTGTAGACGACACGCCCGAAATCCGAATGCTGCTGGTCAAAGTGCTCCAACGGGCCGATCACGAAGTAATCGAAGCAGCCGATGGCACGAGCGTTCAGGCATGGGTTATGGACACCCGGCCCGACGTAATTATTCTTGACCTGTTGATGCCCCGCATGGACGGCTGGGAGACTCTCGAACGACTGAAATCGGACCCGGCTTCACGCGATATCCCGGTCATCATTTCCTCGGTGCTTAGCGAGGACGAGGACCTTGAGAGAGCACGCTCCAGCGGCGCCGTCGACTACGTGCCAAAACCCTGGACGGCCGACGATCTGCTCAGGCGAATTCGCTGGGCGACCACGATTCGACCCCGTCGCGACTAGCCGACCTGTTGCTTGAACCAATCGACCGTGGCCTTCAGGCCGTCCTCAAGCGAAACCCGCGGCGTCCAGCCAAGTTCTGCCGTGGCCTTCCCTGCGTCGAGGAAAATCCGGTTCACGTCACCCGGGCGTGGTGGACCGTAGACCGCTGGCTCGGTGTAGTCACAGAAGCCGGCGATCCACTCGAAAAGCTGGTTGGGGCTCGTGCCAACTCCAGTCGCTACATTGAACGGGCCGGGTCTGCCACTGTCGGCGGCCCGGCAAACGGCATCGACAACGTCGGCGACATACACGTAGTCACGCACATCGTTCCCGTCGCCAAATATCGTCAACGGGTTCCCGGTGAGCATCGCCCGCGCAAAAATCGCGACCACCCCGGCTTCACCGTGGGGGTCCTGCCGTGGTCCGTAGACGTTACCCGGGCGGATGGTGGAGTGTTTCAGGCCGCACAGGCGTTCGTAGACCGGCAAATATGTTTCGACCGCCAGCTTCGACGCCCCGTACGGTGAAAGCGGGCGAACGGGTGTCGATTCACCGGCCGGCAGGTCGGTCGGTTCGCCGTAGACCATGCCGCCCGACGAGAAGTGAATGAACATCGTCGAGCTGTCGCCGACCTTCCGTATTCCTTCGAGAATGTTCAGCGAGCCGCCCACGTTCACGTCGGCATCCAGCACCGGTTCTTTTGCAGAGACCGAAACGCTCATTTGTGCCGCCAGGGAGAAAACCACGTCGGGTCGAACTTCACCGATGACACCCTGCATCACGGCGTCGCGAATGTCCATTTTCCGAAGGTCAAAGCCGGACGGCAGGTTCTCCAGCTTTCCCGACGAAAGGTCATCGATGCCCACCACGGCATATCCGTCCGCAATGAGCCGGTCGACAAGGTGTGATCCGATGAACCCGGCTGCACCCGTGACCAGTGCGGTCTTACCCGCCATATTTTCGTCCTCCCCGGTGACCATCAAGCGCTGGCTCGCGGACCCGGCTCAGATAACGTCTGTCAGCAAGACTGACGACCAGAAGACTACCGGGGCGTGACCCGACGCCGCAATACAGCGCGGTGAAATATTATCGGGGCTTGCCGGATGGTGGATCCCCTGGGGACCCGGTAGTGATCGCTTCAGCGCTTGCCAGGGGCTCCCGGGACACCGAGTTCTGCAAGGCGACCACCTGGTCGCGGATTTCCATGACCAGGCACCGTAAGCAGCCGCGCTGGCAGTGAAACGGCCAACGCATGGGATTAAAATCTTCGCCAGCACATGAAACGGCTCAGCTCAAAGGGATACAAAATGACCACTATTCGACTGATGGCATCGCGCCATTCTGCCTTCTACAGCCCGATGATCTGCACCATCGCCGGGGGATTCCTCGAAAAGGAAGGCCTTTCCGGTGAGTACAACGTGGTCGAGGCGGGAGGTAGCAGCGGAGGAGCAGTGGCCGAGGGCCGGATGGATGTTGCGCAGGCGGCAGTCTCTGCGAGCTGGCCCGCCCTGGGCAAGGGCGAAAAACCGGCGTTCGCCCACTTCGCCCAGATCAACCGCTATGACGGGTTCTTCATCGCCGCCCGCCAACCGGACACCGACTTTTCATGGGACAAGCTGTTGAGCGGCAAGTTCCTGCATGTGCACGGAGGCCAACCGGAAGCGATGCTCCGCTATGGCGCCCACCGGCAGGGAGTAAACCTCGCTGACGTCGATGACATCGAGTCGCCGGGCGGTGACGTGATGATGGCCCAGTGGAGAGACGGCGAAGGCGATTATTTCCACGAGCAGGGTGCCTTTCCCCAGCAGCTTGAGCACGACGGGCAGGCGCACATCGTCGGATCTGTCGGCGAGGCTGTCGGCCCGGTCGCTTTTTCGAGCCTGGTGTGCCGGTGGGACTGGCCCGAGACCGACGATGCGAAACGCTTCACTGCGGCCTACAGGGCGTCGCGCGAATGGGTCAACACTGCCGATCCGGTCGAGATTGCCCGCGCTGAGGCCAGCTTCTTCCCCGAAATGGCCGAGAGCGCGATCGCATCGGCGGTCGGCTCCTACCAAAGACTCGGTACCTGGTCCGGTGACATCGCGGTCGAGCCGGAGCTTTACGCCGCCGCCCTCGATGTGTTCGAACACTCGAACATGGTCGGTGCAAGGCACTCGTACGACGACGTGGTGATCCCCCCACCCGGACTCTAGCCGGAGTCCGATAGGAACACCAACCCGCCCTCTCACCGTTCGCAAGTTCCCCGCTGGCCGGTGCTACCGGCTGGCAAGCGAACGCTGGCGGCTTGCCTCGTAGAGCGCGATCCCGGCGCTCACCGACGCGTTCAGCGAAGCGAGCTCGCCCGCCATCGGAATCGACGCGACCTGGTCGCAGTTCTCCCGGACAAGCCGCGACAAACCTTTGCCTTCGGACCCCACGACGATCACGACAGGCCCGGTGAAGTTGACCTGCGTATATTCAACGTCGCCATCGGCATCGAGGCCGATAACCGCAACACCGGCCGCCTTAAGCTTTTCGATCGTCCGGTTGAGGTTCCCCACTCTCGCCACCCTGACATGCTCGAGCGCGCCCGCCGATGCCCGCACGGCCCCCGGTGTGATCCCGACAGCACGGCGTTCGGGAATTATCAGTCCGTGCGCACCGGCGGCGTCGGCTGTCCTGGCAATGGCACCCAGGTTGTGGGGGTCCTGCACGCCGTCGAGCATCACCAGCAGCGGCGCCGTGCCCTGGCTTTCGGCCCCGGCTATTAATTCCTCGAAATCGTGGTAGCGTGGGTCCGGGACCACGGCGATAACGCCCTGGTGCTTCTTGGTCTGCGACTGCCGTTCCAGGTCGCGACGGGAAACCGCTTCGACCTGTATCCCGGCCTCGTCGGCGAGGAAGACGATCTCACGGAGTTGGGTACCCAGCTCGAGGTCGTCGACCATGATCAACCGCTCGATTTCCCGGCCGGCGCGCAGCGATTCCAGCACGGCGCGACGGCCTTCGACCGTCTGGCCGTGAACTTTTTTAGCCCTTGAGAATCGCGACATCTGCTGAAAAATTTCTGATCGGACCGGACTGGCATTGCTGAATTGGCTCTGCAACCCGCCACATTACCCGGAACAGAAGTGTAAGTTTCAGCGACACCGCACGCTATCGGCATCACCGGCAAAGAGCCGCGAAAAGGAGCCATAAATTGGCACGGGAACGCAACTACAGCACCAATCAACTCAAGAAAACCATCGACTCAGGCGGTATCGGCGTCATTGCGAACGGCCCGAATAACTCGGATATTTGCGACTTCCTCGGGCACCTTGGATTCGACGCCGCCTTCATCGACTTCGAGCACGGGAACGTTTCGTGGGCCGAACTGCCCGACATCGCCCGGGCGTGCGAGCTGTGGGGTATGGCGAGTCTCGTAAGAGTGAACAGACTCGACGAAGCGCAGCGACGCCGAACCCTCGACCAGGGAGCCAGCGCCGTAATGGTCCCGCACGTCATTACAGCAGCCGACGCCGAACTCGCGGCGAGCGCATGCAAATATCCACCCGATGGGATACGCGGCGTGGCAGGCGGAAGACCGGCCTATGGCGTCGAGGATTATTTCCGGAAGGCAAACGAGGAGGTCCAGTGCCTCGCGCTGATCGAGGACTATGAAGCCATCGACAACCTCGCTGAACTGACCGCGGTAGAAGGCATCGACGTTTTCTACGTAGCTCCATCCGACATGGCCGCCTCGATGGGTCACACGGGCGATCCCGGTCACCGTGAGGTCCAGGAGGCGATCGAACGTGCCATCAAGCTGATCATCGGAGCGGGACGCGTTGCCGGAACCCTGGCAAACGACCAAAACCTCGATAAGTTCCTGGCTATGGGAGTCCGCTGTATTGGCGTTCCCTGGCAATTGTGGTTGAAAGAGTCTGCGGAGGCATTTCTCGCCCGTACAAGGCGTGCCGGTTGACTCTCACGATCAGTTCACATGACTGGTCAGACCCATAGACGAATTGGAGATTGCACGTACACGTATACGCAGGAGTGCAGAGGAGTCGCGTCCGAACATGCCTGATAATCGTGTCGTGGCGCTGGTGTTTAGCGCATCTAACGCGGTTGTGCTTTGGAGTATAAACACCGGTATCCGCCACCACGGGTCAAGTGGCGCAATACTCACCTAGTTCATCACATTTGAGAGACGAGCCAACTGAGCTCCGGAGTGCGTTGCGTTCGCTCACCGCGAGCGACGGCGCTGATCGACTCAGGATGGCCGCCTACGCGCCTGCCGTTCTGGTAATCCTCACGGTGCTTGTTATCGAACTTGGTCTTGGCGGTTTTCGCGCGAGCGCCGGCGCGTGGCTCCCACTGGTCGAAGTATCTGGCGTGATGGCCAGCGTCCTTGCCGGCACGCTGTGGTTCGGCTGGCGTCAGGCCCGTGTTGCCGCCCGCGCAATGACAGTGTTGAACCTTGCCGAAGATGAGCGCCGGATCATCTCCGCGATCGGTGTGGGTGCGAACTGGGACCTCGACCTCAACCGTATATTTGCCCGGTTCTCCAACGACCTGACCACCCTTATCGAATATGACCGCATGACCATCACAACAGCCCGGAGCGACGGGCAAATGCAACTTGAATTCGTTGCCGGGCTACAGGCCACTGAAGATGAAATCGGTGGGATCGTCGTCTCGGTTGCCGGTAATCCGGACGGCCTGGTCAACCCGAGAGATTACGGACTCCACTCCCAGATGACGGTCCCGATTTCTGCAATCGATGGGACCATCACGATCCGGAGCCGCCAGCGCTACGCCTATGGCCCGGAATGCGTCGACATAATGCGCCAGGTTGTAGCCCAGATTTCACCGGGTATAGCTAACGCGATCCACTACCAGGACTCGCAACACCAAGTGATGGAGCGTACCGCACTCGCTGAAATTGGCAGGGCCGCAACCCAGGAAATCGATCTCGATTCGATCCTGCTCGTGGTGAGTGGAACGCTCTCGAACCTGATGAAGTTCGATCACCTCGGGACAATACTCACGAACACCAAAGGGGAATCGGCAACCGTGGTCTGCTGGTCGAGCGAAGGCCTCCTCGGGATCAACGTCGGCGACACCGTCGACCTGAGGGCTGCAGGCAACATGTCGGGAGTCATCACCGGACGTGGAAAAGACCCACTCGGCCTTAGCCCCCAGGTTGGGAAACCAGGCGGGGAAGAACGGATCTGGATGCAGGTCCCGCTGGGTGAACAGGCAAATCTGCTGGGCGTAATCGTGGTCAGCGCGCCAATCGACGCCGTCCTCGGTGAAGACGAAGCCGACCTGCTGCAACGTGTCGCGAACCAGATCGCACCGGCGATCAAAAACGCACGACTCACCGCTGATCTGAAAAAGGCCGTCACCGAACGCCAGGCCATCGCCGTGGTCGGACGTGCCGCCAGCACTGAATTCGAGATGAACCGGATCTTCGCAGTCGTAGCCGAAGAACTCGACGATGTCGTGCCCTACGACTGGTTTGTCGCCATGATTGCAGAACCCGACACCGAGTATCTCGAAGTCGTTTACGTAAAAGGAACGCCCCTCTCGGGTTCCGCGGTTGGCGACCGAATACCCGACTTCACAGCAGAGGAAAAGCAGGAGCTCAAGGCCGGGCGGGCGATTCTCCGCAGCCGTGTAGATGAATCCACCTCGACCGGTCCTGCGGGTGACACGTCCGCTGTAGGTTCGTGGGTCCAGGTTGCGCTTGGCGATCTAAACGACCCGATGGGCTACATAAGCCTTCGCAGTCAGAATCCAGACGCCCACGACATGTCACACGTCGAATTCCTGGAAGGCATCGCAAGGCAGATCACCCCCACCCTCAAGAACGCCCGGCTCTTCGAACAAGAGCGCGCACTGCGTGACCGGCTCGACTCGCAAAACAGGGATCTCCACGAGGCCAACGCCGCCAAGACCAGGTTCCTTTCAACGATTTCACACGAGCTGAAAACACCGCTTACGATCATTTCGGGATTCGTCGATCTGATGAGCGACAGCGTCGATCAGTTCGACGCCGAACACGCCGAATCCCTCGACATCATCCGCAAAAACGCCGCCCGCCTGGGCCTGCTGATCAACGATGTGCTCGATATTTCACGCATCGATGCCGGCAAGCTCCGGATCGAACCGACTGTATTCCAGCTGAACGAGCTCCTGGGCGAGCTCGAAAAAGGCTTCGAACAGATTCTTGAGACGAAAAACCACACCCTCGTCGTTTCGATGCCCGACGACGTGTCGTGGCTCGAGGCCGACCGCAACCGGATCGCCCAGCTCATCTCAAACCTGATCAACAATGCCCATAAGTACTCCGGGCCCGACTGCGAAATCAGGCTGAGCACAGCTATCGAAGACGAGAGTTTGACCGTCATCATTGAAGATGATGGAATAGGCATTTCGGAAGGAGATCAAAAGCAGCTGTTCACCGCTTTCTTCAGGGCCGATAACGAGGCAACCCGGGAAGCTGGCGGCACAGGCCTGGGCCTCGTCATAGCCAAGTCGATTGTGGACCTGCACGATGGGGCGATGTGGTTGAACAGCATCGAAAACCAGGGAACGACAGTGGGGTTCAAGCTGCCCTGCGTTACATCCGAACCGATTGAGGTCACTCCCGACGATGCGGAACTTTCGCTGCTCAGCCAGCGATCGCGCCTCTTCCCCGACACCGAGTGGGACCAAATCGCAGAGACCGCGTGATTATTTGTGCATGTGTGAAACCGAAGTGAAACCGTTCTATTCGAAGTTCGAGAGGAAATCGTAATGAGCAAGATTCTGGTGGTTGACGATAGTCCAGATATTCGTCTGCTGCTCAGTAGGACCCTGAAGGCGGCCGGACACGATGTGTCGGAAGTAACTGACGGCGATGAGACAGTGACGGCTGCGCTGGCATATGTGCCAGACCTGATACTGCTCGATGTGGCAATGGCACGAGTCGATGGATTTGTTGCCCTTGCACAGTTGAAGGGTGACCCCCGGACGCGGGATGTCCCGGTGATCATGGTGACAGCCAAGGGCCACCCGAGCGATCTCGAAACTGCTCGTGCGCTCGGGGCACTCGACTACATCAACAAACCATGGGCACACGGCGAGGTTGAGCTACGGGTCCAGTGGGCTATTACAGCAGTTCAAAAACGACTGAAAAAAGAAGCGCAGCACGAGGCAGATCTGCTCGCAAGCTAGGCACGGTGCGCAACTATTAGCTGCCTGGCCTCTCGGCGCATTCGGTTCGGTAGACGCGGTTTCACTTCACTTTCGCACTTCGGGCGGTCTTCTTCGGAAGACCGCTCTTCGCGTTGACACTTTTCCCGTCGGATGCCAGCATTGCCCTCTCGCACATTGAACGGTGAATTGGCAGTCGCGGGGTTGGACCGGCCAGTGGGTCCTTTCGATGATCGGTTCCGGGGGCTTTGGTATGGCTGATCGAACATCCGGCGGGGTAGCGATTTGAACGACCCCAATTTGAACGGTCCCGTTCGTGGCCGTCCCGTTTCTGGCAGTCCTGTCCGTGGTCGCCAGGCGGGAAACGCAGCGGCCGGTGGTGCCCGCAAAGCTCAGCTGGAAATGATCCGGGGCAATGACCCTGTGCCGGCTGTGAAAAAACCGGTCGCCGGATACATGCTCCGCCAGGCAAAACTGGACGACATGCATTCTTATTCACAAACCTTCC
>JASLNQ010000069.1 GCA_030745955.1 Dehalococcoidia bacterium
CCGGCACCCGAGGCAATCATGCCCAGGTGGGCCGTCGGACTAACATAGCGAGTGGTACAGGTTCTGGGGGCAGGTCACAATGACCACCCGATCGGCTGCGTAGACTCATGGTGAAGCCAGTTCGCCAGGGTGAATCGGAGCCTTCGAGCGGAGAGTTCCACCGGCCGTCACCGGCTCGGCACAGTCGACTCAGTCGGCGCTGTGCCTACCGGGTTCGACGTGCCGTTGGCGCTCACACGTGACCGCAAGAACGACCGATCCACTCCCGTCAGCAACGCCATTAGCAACTCCCGCATTTAGCGGGGCGTGTTCTCCGCTTCCTGTCCCCCCCTCCTTCGGGAGGGGGGACAGGGGCCCGCGTCGCAGACATGCGAACCCAAGTCCCGATTCGATCTGGACGCCCGGTTCAAACGTAGATTGCAGCCAGCGACTTGCTCACGCCAGTCCTCTGGCAAGGAGGCCGCCGACGCCCGGAGCTAAAAAACAACGCCCCGCCTTAGCGCCACCAGGCTACAAATGCGAAACAACACGGTTCTGGGGTTACCGGGTCATAGCTTCCCATGGGATCTCGATCCTATCCCGCCCAACATCGGGACAGGCTGGCCCAGGATGAAATCCTGTCGCCAGAGCAGTCGGGTAGCCCCATCCAAAAACGGACGGCACAGGTCAAGACACGCCATCCCAATCCCAGCCCCAACATACGGGGTCACAAGCGCCAAAGGCGCATCCCAGGCCCGATCAAAACTTCAGGCCCAAAAAGAACGAAAATTCCCAGGCAGTGCACTTTGATTCCCCCTCCTTCGGGAGGGGGTCAGGGGGCCGATTCGCAGTCGTTCGCACCCAAGTCCCGATTCGATCGGGGCGCCCGGTGGTTGACGTAGATACGCGAACCCAGGTGGTTCGATCACGTCCGGCCCAAACGCACAGCCCAATTCCAGCGTTGCTGACGTAAAGCAATGTCCGAAATAGCGCATCCGCCAACGAGCCAGTCCGTTGGCATTTGCCGCGTCCGGCACCCACCCACCGCGAGAAACGCGGTGACGTGCTAATCACTGATCAATCGAAATCCCATTTCCCGACCGAAGCGGAGGGACCTGGGGCTGGGTGCTGCGCGAGGGGTACCGCGCGAAAGGCAAGATGCGAATCAGCTGAATCGCCGCGTCTTCCCGTGTTGGCGGTTGATCCTGAAAATGAATTCAGGATGCCAGATCCTGGTACCTCCAAACACAACCCATCACCCCGCGAAAACATCGCCCGGAACCGGCCACTCGAAACCTTCCGCAGTCACCACACCGATCGAGGTCAGCGTCTCGGAGTCGCCGTTCATCAGGCTGCCATTCCCGCCACCGTGACCCCGCAGCCACTCATCCCCCATAATCCGCTCGCCGTCCCACAAACCACCCGTCGCAACCAGCAATCCGAAGCGGGCCAGGTCCGAAGCGCTGATCACCACCCAGCCACCACCACCCCTGACGGTTTGAGCGCCAACCTCGTATGGCGGGTCGATGAAATCGCCGTAGCCGGGCATGTTGGGATACCAGTTGCGGTCTTCATGGACAATCCTGCCCGGCACCCAGTCCCAGCGGTCGGCCGGAACACCGATCCTGCTCATCAGCCGCTCATCCAGAACGGCCTTGATATCCCGGTCCCACAAAACCGTCAGCGCCTGCGAAAGCCGCCAGATCCCCCCGCTCGCATACGTCCGCACCGTGCCCGGCTCGGCGTGCGAATAATTATCGAAGAAAGGATCGCCCGTCCAGTCGGCCCAATCGGGGACCGAATACGACGCCTGCGAACTCATCTGCGCCGACGAACCGCGCCGCCAGTAGTAGCCGTTCGTTACGGGGAAGCCGCCGTCGTGGCCGTAGTGGTCTTTCCCACCGAGGAGATGCCGCCAGGTCAGCTTCCGATGATGCCCCCGGTCGAGGTACTTGTGCTCATGCGACAGTTCACCCTCGCCCGTCCATGTATCGCCAACCAGGTCGTCGGGTGAAACAAGACCCGCGTCCTGCGCCAGCCCGAACGCAGCCCAGGTGAAGGCCTTGCCGACCGACGCTGTCTGGAACGTGTAGCCCGGATCGCCCCACTCACCGATCAGTCGACCCCGGCATGTGACGACCACTCCCCACTGGTCGCCTGTGTGGTCCTCGCCCTCCCAACTCGCTCCCCGCAGGTTCAGCGAAGACTGGAACGAATTCCATTTGGCCGGGTCGATCCCGAGCGATGCCAGATCGTCGGCAGGCAGCCATTCGTTGCCGGGGAACTCAACCGGTGAGAGCGGGGGTGGGGTCATGACGGGTCTCCGGTCTGGTGGTTGTTGCGGAATGGAGGTGACCTGGGGCGATGAGTGCTAAATGCATCCCCCGAGAGCCCCAGGATGGCATTGCTGAAGTGCTCACGGGGGAGGTGAAACCCAGGCTGAGACCGTACCACTCCACTGCTAGAATCGCACCGTTTTCCGGTACCGGCCCGGCGATCATCCACACCCAGTCCGACGCACCCCAAGGAACAACCCATGGCCCTGTCGATACGCACCCCTGCCCCACCCCCAGCCTGGGCGCTGCTCGAACGCCAGCTGATCAAGGCGCAGACGGCCGCCTGCCAGCGGATCTTCGACAAGTACTTCGACGAGCGCGGCTACCTGATGTGCATGCCGCGCTGGGGTGGCAACGACGGTTCAGACGATGCGATCGAGAACCTCGCCGGCTGGCCGGTCCTGCATGCCCTCGGCGCTCCCGATTCGATCCTCGAAATGTACAAGCTGGGGTGGGAGGGTCACCTCCTCCAGTACACCGAGGCAAAAACCGTCGAGGTCGAGTTGGCCCGGGATGGAATGCTCTACAGGGAGTTCCCGGCAAGCCTCGACTGGTTCCACCATGGCGAGAGCATGAGCGTGTTCAACCTGCAGGGCCTGTCCGATCCCCGCGACGCCGCGTTCATGACCCGGATCCGGCGCTACGCAGGCCTGTACATGGACGAGGACCCGCAAGCCAGGAACTACGACCCCGAGCACAAAATAATTCGCAGCATGTTCAACGGCAGCCGCGGCCCCCTGCTGCGCAAGGCGACTGCGTTGGATTGGGCGGGCGATCCGTTCGAGGTTGAGGACCGGTTTGTGACGGCACACGGCGAGCGGAATTTTGCGGAAATGCTGGCCCACTTCGAAGACTACACCGACATCGTCGGCGATCACCCGCTGAACCTGGCGGCGACCACGCTGGCACTGAACGCCTACATGGCAACCGGCGAGTCGAAGTACCGCGACTGGCTCACCGAGTATGTCGATGCGTGGGCCAGACGTGCGGCGGCAAACAACGGGATCATACCGAGCAACATCGGCCTGGATGGCAGTATCGGCGGAGAGACCGGCGGCAAGTGGTACGGCGGGTGCTATGGCTGGGGCTTCACGGTGGTGGTCCCCCAGACTGGCGAGCTGGCAAACCGAAATTCGATCGCCAGGGGCATCGCCGGTTTCGGAAACGCCCTGCTGATAACAGGCGACCGCTCGTACATCGACGTCTGGCGGAGGATGCTCGACGCCGTAAACGGCAATTCAAAGACGATTGACGGCAGGACGCAGTATCCCCACATGTACGGCGACGATGGCTGGTACGGCTACGACCCAGAGCCGTTCAACCAGGGTGCACTGGACACTTACTTCTGGTCGATGGACGAAGCAGACCGCAAGTACCTCCCGGCATCCGGGTATATGAATTTCATAGATGGCGTCGATGCCGACTTTCCGGTAGCGGCGATGGAGCGCGAGTTCGAATCGATTCGCCTGAAAATGAAGGCGGTCGACGAGGACACGAGTTCGCCCGACACCCGACTATCCGACAACACCCTTCCATGGAACACCGCCAACACGACCTGCCTGACCCAGCTGATGATGGGAGCTCTGACGCCGCGGTACGGTGAGCCGCTGCACGCACGTGTGCGCTACTTCGATCCGGCGGCACGACGTGCGGGGGTTCCGGAAGACGTCGCGGCGCTGGTGGAGGGCATGACCGACTCGACTACCACCCTCTCGCTCGTGAACCTGAGCCCAGTGGTGAGCAAGCGCGTGATCGTCCAGGCCGGTGCATATGGCGAACACCAGGTGGCCGGCGTCGATATCGAGGGGGAGAGGTACGTGGTGGACGGGTCGTTCTTCACAGTTGAGCTCGGACCTGGCGCCGGGTCGAGGCTGGTGATCCACCAGGACCGGTACACGAATCAACCCACACTGGCACACCCGTGGGACCGGGGTTGAGCGCGCACTCGGCTCCAGGCGTGAACCAATCCCGGTAATCAACCGCCGACCTCACAGATGTGCCGTGTGTAATCTTGTACCCCGGAAACGAAGACGACAGAAAAGGAAGAAACCATATGCCATCCGCACCGACAGCATCGACTGTTTTTGAACCTGTGGTGGGCTGGCCGGCTGTTCCCCACGGTATCAAGCTGAAAGAGGCGACTTCGGTCGCGGTCGATCCGGATGACAACGTCTATGTGTTCAATCGTGGAAACAGCCCGATGGTCGTCTTCGACCGGGCTGGCAACTACCTGGATTCGTGGGGAACCGACGACTACATTCGCCCGCATGGCGTTCATGTCACTCCCGATGGCGACCTGCTGCTGGTCGACGACTTTGGACACACGCTAAAGAAGACCGGCAAGAACGGCGATGTACGGTTCGTCAACGGCACCCACGGCGAGCCTTCGGCATGGCAGGGAGGCGAACCGTTCAACCGTCCCACCGATGCCTTCATATCCCCCGTTTCGGGAGATATTTTCGTTACCGATGGTTACGGCAACTCGCGTGTGCACCGTTTCACGGCAAGCGGCGAACACGTGCTGTCGTGGGGCGAGCCGGGCACAGGTCCGGGGCAGTTCAGCCTCCCCCACAACGTGGTCGTCCTGGATGATGGGCGGGTCGTGGTGTGCGACCGCGAGAATTTTCGGATCCAGGTCTTCACTGAAGATGGCGACTACATCGAGCAGTTTCACTTTCACCGGCCGCAGGCGATATGTGTTGGCCGCGGGGACGATCGTTCGATCTACCTGACAGAAACCCGGCCGCCCGAGGTCCAGGAAGGGGTGCCAAACCTGGGGTTAAAGGTCCGGGTACTCGACCAGGATTTCAACGAGATAGTGAGCTTTGGTGCGGGGACTTCGGGTGAAAAACCGGACCAGTTCATCTCACCACACGGAATCGCTGTCGACTCAGAGGGTTCGGTGTACGTGGCCGAGGTTTCATACACGGCGATGGGATCGCGGCTCGATCCGCCCCGCGAAGTGACCAGCCTGCGAAAATGGAAAAGGACATCGGGCTGAGGACCGGCGTGTTTGCGCCCAACGGCAACCGATCGCTACCCGTTGCCGTGTAAAGCCCCCGGTATGCCAGCTGTCGCTCATATAATTGTGAAACCGTGACTTCCCTGATTGCCGTCGACATCGGCAACACCAACATTACGATCGGCGCTTTCAACGACGATGAGTTGACAGCGACCTGGCGACTGGCCACACGCGAAACCCGCACCGTCGACGAACATGCCTGGGCGCTCCGTGGCGTGCTGCGTTCGAAGGGCGTCGAACCGGCCTCCTTCGATGCCGCCGTGATCTGCTCGGTCGTCCCCCCCATGACGGAGGCGTATGTTGAAGCGCTGCTGGCGCAGACGAAAGTCACGCCGCTGGTGATAGGCCCCGGTGTTCGGACCGGCATCCGGATTCATTACGACCGGACCCAGGACGTCGGAGCCGACCGGATCGTGGATGCCGTTGCGGCGCATCGCCTTTATGGCGGACCCGCGGTGGTAGTCGATATCGGCACTGCCACGGTTTTTGACGCCGTAACTGCCGAGGGCGACTACATCGGCGGTGCTATTGCACCCGGACTGCAGATCGCCGCAGACGCAATGTTCCGGAACACGTCACAACTCCGGCGTGTCGAGATGGTCGCACCCGACCGGGTGATAGGTCGCAGCACTGTGGCCGCGATGCAGTCGGGGTTTGTTTTCGGTTTTGCAGAGTTGATCGAAGGCATGATCGGCCGGTTCAGGCTAGAACTGAGTCCCGAAGCGCCCGATGACGTAACGATCGTCGCGACCGGTGGGTTCGCCACCATGATGGCGGAGCAGACCGGCGTGTTCGATCACCTGAACCCCGACCTCACCCTGATCGGCCTCCGGCTGGTACACGAAATGAACAACGTCTAGACTGGCCACCACCATGTCGCCTGCGACCCGCCCGATCAAGTCCATCCAACCTGAATCACATCCGCCGCTTGCCGGCAAGACGGTGGTCCTCGGCGTGACCGGCTCGATCGCTGCCTACAAGGCTGCCGACCTCACGAGCAAACTGGTACAGGCCGGCGCCAGCATCGACGTGATCATGACATCGGCGGCAACCGAGTTCGTGGGCGCTGCAACTTTCGAGGCACTGACCCACCGGCCCGTCACTACCGGTCTCTGGGAGGCACACTCCGAACTGAGCATCGATCACGTGGCCCTCGCCCTGCGCGCCGACTGTGTAGTGGTTGCCCCGGCGACTGCGAACACCCTTGCGAAACTGGCCCTGGGGCTCGCCGACGACCCGTTATCGGCAACCGTCCTGGCGACCGAGGCACCGGTGATCGTGGCACCTGCAATGGATGCCGACATGTTCGCCAGCGCATCAACCCAGCGAAATGTCGAGACGCTGATAGGCGACGGCGTTGTGATCGCCGGACCCGCCAGCGGCCGTCTCGCCTCCGGGCTTGTCGGCAAAGGCCGGCTCGTCGATACCACAGTGCTGGTCGGACTGGTCAGGCAGGCCATCGGACGCCACGGTGACTACGCGGGCAGGCGCGTTATCGTGTCGGCCGGGGGGACGCGACAGCCGATCGACCCGGTCAGGTTCATATCGAACCGGTCAACCGGAAAGATGGGGTACGCAATCGCTGAAGCCGCACGTGACCGCGGGGCCGACGTGCTGCTCGTCACCGCGGCCGGTCTTCCCGACCCTGCCGGAATCGAGGTAGTAAAAGCGTCGACGGTCGATGAAATGCGGGATGCCGTCCTCCCGTCATCGTCCGATGCCGACCTGCTGGTGATGGCAGCCGCGATCGCCGATTTCACGCCCGCCACGGTTGCCGACCAGAAGATCAAGAAACAGGCCACCGGCGGGATGACACTTGAGCTCGCACGCGTCGAGGATTTCATGCCACTGGCGCACGGCCGTCGCCTGGTGAAGGTTGCATTTGCGGCCGAAACAAGCGATGTCGAGGCGAACGCCCGGACCAAGGCAGCACCGAAAGGCGCGGCGTTCGTGGTGGCGAACAACGTGAGTGAACCGGGAAGTGGGTTCGGCACCGACACCAACCGCGTTACATTTGTCGATGCCGCCGGCACCAGTGAAGCGTTGCCACTGATGAGCAAACTGGATGTCGGGCACGCGATTCTCACCCGTGCCCTGCCTTTGCTCGCAAAACACTAGTTCCCAAATCTGGTTGCCGGGCGTTCTGTATCGGTGTGACGGCTGCGTCGTTAGTGCAACTCACCGCACACCCTTGGCCGGCACACCGGGCTGTTCGCTCGCCTGACGGTCAGCGTGCCCGGACACGGGCCAATATTTCGTACCCGGAACATGGTGCAGGGTCGTAGAATACGGACGCTCAATTTCGCTGAAATTATCGGCACTGGCGGCGCGGACCGCGTCGTCTCAATGTTCACTCGCAACGGGGCAGGGTAAGGACACGCAGATGAGGCTGTACTGGAAGCAGAAGAAAAAGGGAATTGATCTGATCGTCGAGGATGACGAGGGCGACACTTTTTCTGTTGGTGGCGTCCGTGACACCAAGCGCGGAATCGAGGCCCTGGCCAAGACCACCGGCTACGACCCTGGTCGCGCGGTCAAGGGCCTGGACTCGATCGAGGAGGGACGGGTGTTCGTCGAGCAGTTCGAGCCGTGGCGGGAGTTCTTCCCCGGCAGTCCACTCTCTATCGAACCCGATATCATCCCGCTCGACCAGTAATCACTCCGTAGTAGTAAATCGCCATGAAAACAGTCGACCAGGCAGTCCTCAACATGCTCGCCGAATACGATTCCGCCACGGTTCAGAACGCCGGGATACTCGTGCGCGGGTTCATTCCCGAAGATGAGGACTACACCGACCCGAGCGTACGTGAATACGTTTCCCCCGGACCGCATCCGGCAGTCGGGTATGCCCTGACTTCAACCTGGGCGCCGCTCAACGAGCAACCGGGCCTCGATTCAGACCGCATCAGCTATTTCGACTCAATCGCACGTGCGAACGTGCCGGTCATCGTTGTCCAGCAGGATGTTGAAAAGCCGGCACGGC
This sequence comes from Dehalococcoidia bacterium, assembly GCA_030745955.1. The sequence goes on from JASLNQ010000069.1 coordinate 8,321, forward strand.
GCGGTGCGATCATCGGTGATGGCATGGCCTACCAGATGAAGGCACTCGGTGCCGTCGGTGCGCTGGTCGATGGCAACGCGCGGGATGTTCCCGGCATTGAGCAGGCGGGACTCCCGCTCTGGGCGACCGGCCGGGTGCCGGGGCACGGCCCGTTCAACATGATCGAGCACGGGATTCCCGTTACCGTGGCCAGCCTGAAGATCCGCCCTGGCGACATCCTGGTCTGCGATGCCGACGGCACCACCCGGGTGCCGGTCGATATCGCCGCCGATGTCGCAGAGATGTGCGCCGAGGTCCGGGCCAGGGAGGGTGAATCGCACCGGTTTTTCGCTGCCCCCGGCTTCACCACGGACCAGTGGGAAGAGTGGAAAGCGCGGGGTTAGGGTTCGGGAGTTGGGACGAGGTCGGCCTTGGAAATGTATGCGCACATCGCCTGCACGCTACCACCGTCATTCTGGGCTTGATTCAGAATCTCTCATCAACCTCAACAACGACAGCGACGCTTGCACCTCATGTGCTGTGCTTAGTCCGCTCCAGGCAAGCCGACGGTATCCAGTCGAGGTCCTCTTCCGCTCCGGTCGGGAAATCGCGTGTTGGCTGGCTCGCGATGTCGCCCGTATTGACGGCGATCCTGAATCAAGCTGGCTCTGTTGACATCATATGTACATGTCCTGGAGTCATCTGTGTGCGATGTAAAGGGCTATCGGCTTTCTGAAGAG
>JASLNQ010000006.1 GCA_030745955.1 Dehalococcoidia bacterium
CTTCGCTAAGCATCAGGATTCCGGAACTCTGGTATCGCACATCTGTTCCTGGCGGAAACAGCAATCGGGATTCGCAAGCAGCAGCCATGAATTCGCTCAGCGGAGCGTTACGTTTCCGCAGTGCTATGTTTCCGGGCACCATGTCGGGAAGACCGCTTGTGTGTGTCAGGCAATGGCGGAGAGTTACACCTTCTTTGCGGTTACTTCCAAATTCCGGCACGTATTCGATCACGGGATCGTCGGCGTCAACCAAACCTCGTTCGATCAGATTCGCCACACCGCAGGCGGCCATCGGTTTGCTGATCGAGGCAACATGAAAAACGCTCTCGGTGTCGGCGGGCGGTGCAGCAGAATCGAACCCGCGCGTGCCACCGGCCCATTCGAAAAGCAGCTCACCACGCCGTTCGACCCTGACCGACGCAGCGCTCATTGCCCCGGAATCGATCCTGTCTTCAAGCCGACGGACAATCAGATCCTGGAAATCACTCATCGTTGCTCCGTTTCAGCCACGGGCAATCATCGCTCCCCACGACACCCGAGTCCATCCTGGTGAAAATCGTTCCTGGAAGCATAACCGACTGCCGGGGAGCGCAGCCCACCTCCAATCACCGCTCATGTCCGTAAACGGACGCATGCACGCTGGGAGCAATGGCTACATCGGGGCGGCTTAGTGGTGCCCAGGTTGGTGGATGGCTGGATGTGACCAGTAGTGGCGTGGGTGTCGGCTGGATGCGCTGTTGATGGCGGCAACCGGCACGCCTGCTCGGGGAGGTGCTGGCTGATGGGTTAGGTTGCGCGGATTCCGTGCCAGTTTTTGGCGATCGAAGACGCAAGAACCTGGCATGAGGAGCTGTGGTGCTGCGCAGGCATCTGGCCGACGGTGAGCGGACTATTCGGCGAGCAGCCCGGATGAACCGACCACGGTGGACTGCGAGGGTGCTGGCGGCTCTTCGCACCGCTCCTGGATCCCCTCCTGGAATTTGGCAAACGCCGCTGACTGGCCGAGTGGGTTCGAGCCAACTTCGGTTTCGACGGAGGCTATGTGTATGAAGTTGACGCCGTCGGCGAGACGAAATGCGGCGTGCCTGATGCCTTCGGGTTTCGATTCGCTCAGTTCCGCGAATACATTCTCGACCAGTTGCTGGTTTTCGTCGGCGGTCTCGAGACGGGTTTTGTAGCGGACAATTACCGGATTCATCGCCCCGGGTATTTTCCGCTGTGCCGGTCGTGTGGCGGACATGATAGGCGATGGCAGGGGCTGATCGGTGAATCCGCAGAATTGCACGCGTCCGCCGTGTGCGCGTGGACGCCGCAAGTGATCGTCTGAAGCGCAGTGGCTGTTCAGCCGGGTGGCCGGGTGATGGCCGTTCGATTTTGCGGACGGACTCACCCGTGGTCCGATAGTGTCCGGTGCAGTGCCTGCGCTTCTTCGAGGCACTCGTGGTTGTTGCGGTCGGGGTTGGAAAGCAGCGAGATTATCCGCTGCACGATGTACCTGGGGAGCTTGATCGGTTCGGTTGATTTATTCATGCGTGGAGTCTAGCCGGGAACGGTTGCTAGCTCCGATGGGCCGATGACCGATGGCAGTTCAGCGAGTGGTGTGCAGCACCGGGCGAGTCGGCAAAGCCGCTTACTCGGACGGCCCTCGCAGTTGTCTCCCGGGCTGGTTGCGATAGCGATGGGCGTATCATCCGTGCTCACTGAATCAACCGGTCTTTCGCACAGGCAATAAACAGAGTTGGGAACCACGCATGAGCAACGTCAAGATTCGAGATGTGAGGGCCATCCTCACCGAGCCCGAGCCGGGTTCCCGGTTCACTGTCGTCAAGATCGAGACAACCGAGCCCGGACTGTACGGGGTCGGCTGTGCATCCCTGCGGACCCGGCCCAAGGCCGTGAAAGCGGCTATCGAGGAGTACCTGCGGCCGTTCCTGATCGGCAAAGACCCGGCCGATATCGAGGACATCTGGCAATCGGCGTACGTCTCGTCATACTGGCGCAGCGGGCCAATACTGAACAACGCCTTGAGCGGCGTCGACGAGGCGCTGTGGGACATCAAGGGCAAGGTGGCGGGAATGCCCGTTTACGACCTGCTGGGCGGCAAGGCGCGTGAGGCTGCGGCTGTTTACGCCCACGCCTCGGCGGCCACACCGGAGGAGGTCGAGGACCAGGCGCACAGGTTTGTCGAAGAGGGCTACCACCACGTGAGGGTGCAGGTAGCGACACCGGGGTTCGCGACGTACGGCGCCTCGGGCGGTGAGGGTCACGACCGCGATCCGCAGGACGGGCCGAAGTGGATAACTTCCAAGATAGCGCCGGCCGACGACCGGTATGCCTACGCACAGCGTACCGGTGTGTATGAGCCGAAGCCATATATGCGCTCGGCCATCGCGTTGCTCGAGCGGATACGTTCGAACGTCGGCTGGAAGGTTGAGCTGCTGCACGACGTACACGAGCGGCTGCCAACTATCCTGGCGGTCGATTTCGCCAAGGAGGTCGAGCCGTTCAAGCTGTTCTTCCTTGAAGACCTGTTGCCACCGAATGAGATCGGGTGGTTTGAGCGGGTGCGGGAGCAGTGTTCGACGCCGCTGTCGATCGGCGAGATCTTCAACAACCCGCTTGAGGTCGTGCCGTTGATATACGGGCGGCTGATCGATTTTGTACGGACGCGGCTGTCACCGATCGGTGGGATCACACCGGCGCGGAAGTACGCTGCGATGGCCGAACTGATGGGGGTCAGGACAGCGTTCCAGGGGCCGGGCAACGTGTCGCCGGTCGGGCAGGCCGCACACCTGCAGGTCGACCTGAACATCTCGAACTTCGGTGTGCAGGAAGAGGCGATCTACAGCGAGCGCATCAGGGAGATATTCCCGGGTGCACCGGAGATCCGGGATGGCTTCATGTGGTCGAACGGCGAACCGGGCCTTGGCATCGATATCAACGAGGAGCTGGCTACCAGGTACCCGCACAACGAGGAGGGCGGCGGCCATTTCGACAACGTGCGACGTGCAGACGGCACGGTAGTGCGACCGTAGGTTGGCGGTGCGGCTGCGGCGTTCATCGCTGAATTGACGTCTGTTTACGCGAACGTAGATTGGAGGACGGGTGATGCGTGACCGCACGGCGGATGTCGTGATCGTTGGTGGCGGCGTGATCGGGTGTCTGACCGCGTATTACCTGTCGAGGGCCGGGCAGAAGGTCACTGTTGTGGAAGCCGACGGTGTTGCAAGTGGTGCCTCGGGTACCTCCGGCGGGTGGCTGACTCCCTACTCGCACGCCAACGACCCGGCGATGCTGGCGTTGTCTCCGAAAAGCCTGGCGCTCCACAGGGATCTCGCCGCCGTCCTCATGGAGGAGACGGGTGTCGACCACGGTTTCGAGGAAACGCCGTATTTGCGGTGTGCGCTTACTGAAGACGGGGTGGTCGAGTTGCGGGCCTGGCAGGCGGACCGTGCTGCCGAGGGCACGCGGATGGAGTGGATCACCCAGGATGACGCACGGCAGATCAATCCCTGGCTAACGGCCGAGATCGTCGGTGCGCTGGTGTCGAACGACGAGCCGACCCTGGATTCTTACCGGCTCACGCTTTCGGCCCTGCAGGCGGCGGAGAAGCATGGGGCCAACATCGTGTCGGGCCGGGTGATTGATCTACCAGTGGGCGAGAGGGATGGCCGGGTAACCGGTGTGAAACTTGAGGATGGGACGAGGATTTCGGGTGGTGCGGTGTTGCTGGCGATGGGACCGTGGACCGCGACCGGCGCCGTGTGGATCAAGTCGCCACTACCTGTGTCGCCGCAGCGTGGTCAGATGGTCTATCTTGCCCCGCCCGCAAAGGACGAAGGCCCGGACCTGAAGTCGGGGCTGACCGCTGTCGAAATATCTTGCTCGATGATCAAGAAGTCGCTGACTGACACCACGATTGGATCGACACGCGAGGATGTTGGGTTCGACCGTTCGACTACAGTGGAGGCCCGAGACCTGTTGCTTTCGCAGGCGGCGAGATTGTGTGAACGGGTGTTCGCGGCCCCGATATCCGGGCAGACGGCTTGCCTGCGGCCTATCACGCCAGACGGTCGGCCATACGTTGGCAGGGCACCGAAGTGGGACAACGTTTTCGTGGCCGCCGGTCATGCGTCCGAGGGAATTCACTACGCGCCGGTCACCGCGCTGGCGATGTCGGGGCTGATTACGGAGGGCAAGGCCGCGGTGGATATTTCCGCACTCGATCCCGCTCGGGTTGATCGCAGTTAGTCGATCATCGCTTGCCGGAGCGGGTCACGCGTCTTTTTCACCCTTTGATGGTCGCCATGAATTCCAACAGGACCTTCATGAATTCCGAGGTGTTTTCGTCCTGGGCGAAGTGAGAGGCGTTGCTGATTACCCGGTAGGTGCTCGACGGAATTCGGGCGGCTGCGTTGGCTGACGACTGTATTACCGGGGATTCGTCGCCATCGCCGTGGACGATCAGGCACGGCTTCGCCAGGGCTATGAGTTCGGGCAACGTGTCTCGTTTGTCTCGCAATCCGTAGAGCGGGTAGATATAGGCGTTTGGTGAAGTTTGAGCCCACCACGCCCTGCGCCCGACAAGCTCTTCCTCGCCTAAAGTTTCGTACCCGTCACTATCGGTACGCTTCTTCCAGACGTCGTAGTGAGCCTCCATGCCTTTGTCGAAAACGATCGGTTCAGCTTCGTCGATATCGGTTTGTGCTTCATCGTCGACCAGGTCGAACCCGGAACTGCCCAGCAGCACCAGGGCGCTTACGTCAGCGGGGTGCCTGATCGCAAACTCGTCAGCAATTGCACCTCCCAACGAAAAACCCAGAACTACAGTGGGGGCGAAAGCTAGCTGGCGAACAACGTTGTGATGGGTGTCGGCCAGCGCGGTCATCGAGTAGGAGTCGGGGCTCTCGAAGCTGCTTGAGCCTTCATGGCCGGGCACGCGTATTGCGAGAGTTCGCCAGCCCGCAGCGTTAAGACCCGGCACTATCGAGTCGAACTCGTGTATCCCGCCAGTCCAACCGTGAATCAGCGTGATGCACGGCCCGTCCTCCGGGCCATTGAGTGCGTAGGCGATCTGCAGGCCTTCAGGGCCTTCGACGTATTTCAGATCGGTCCGGTCCACGCGAATATTCCTTGAGTCTGCCACTCCCAAACGTTCAGCCGAACCTTATGTGCGATTGGCAAACATACCGGGTCCATCTGAACCTGCTGCGATGGTTGGTTGAGTTACGGAAAAACCTCTACATCACCCCCGGCGACCGCGCGCTGGCGATTGGGGTCGTCGACCCGTTAGTCGGCGGCGCAGAGGGCGGTTGCGGCGATGTTGCCGCAGGCTTTCAGGGTTTCTCCCCTTGCTTCCAGTTGGCCGTTGGTGAGCAGGACGAAAACGACCCCTGAGGCGGGGTCGGCCCAGGCGACTGTCCCACTGACTCCGTGGTGACCGAATGCACTCGGCGGCACAGCTGAGCCGAACCAGCCGCCGGCTCCCAGGCGCTGCAAACGCCAGCCGAATCCCCAGCCCTCACGCAGTCGGGTTGCTGTGGACAGGTCTGGCCCGGCTGTTGTGTAGTCGTGCAACAGCATCCGCACCGTGCCGGAGTTGAGAACGTTGTCGCCGGATGGCGTTCGACCACCGTCCAGCATCAGTTGCATAAGGCGGGCTACGTCGGCAGCGGTGGTGTGCACTCCACCCCAGGGTGCACCGAAGTTGCGCCAGTATTCGCTGTTGGTGTTCCAGTGGGCGGTGTTTTCGGGATCGCCGACTCTCGCAACGACAATTCGGTCTTCGAACTCGTTTCGCCAGCCTAGTTGTGTTGAGGTCATGCCGGTCGGCTTGAACAGGGTCTGGGCGAGGTGATCGCGGTACGGGATGCCCGTCACACGTTCCGAGACTTCGCTGAGCATCAGGATGCCGGAGCTCTGGTACCGCACGTCGGTGCCCGGTGGAAACAGCAGCCGGGATTCGCAGGCGGCGGCCACGAATTCGCTACGGGGTGCGTTTCGTTTCCGCAGCCCGATGTTTCCGGGCACCATGTCGGAGAGGCCGCTCGTGTGCGTGAGGCAGTGGCGGAGAGTCACCCCGGCCTTACCATTTCCGTCGAACTCGGGCACGTATTCGGCCACGGGGTCGTCGGCGTCGACCAGCCCGCGTTCGATCAAGTTTGCGAAGCCAGTGGTGGACATAGGTTTGCTAACCGACGCTATGTAGTAGACGGAATCGGTGTCGGCGGGTGGTGCGGATGGACCGAAGTCGCGTTTTCCACCGGTCCATTCGAGGAGTGTTTCGCCCCGCTGGTCGATCCTCACCGAGGCGGCGCTCATCACGCCCGTTCCGATGGTGTCTTCGAGTCGGCGGATTACCAGGTCCTGGAAGTCGCTCACTGCTGTTGATACCGGTGGTTGTTGGAAGGATTTGTCCGAAAAGGGTGATCGTACGGCATTGGTGGCGGGTTGAGGTTGAAACGTCGGCCATGATTGTCGCGATATTCGCCCGGAATCCCCTCAAATGATGCTGAGTGAATAACCGAGCGGGCGACCGGTGACTATGGGCATAGAAAAGGCAGGGTGCGACCGTAATACTCGACGCAAATAATCATGCGACGGTCACAGCCTGACTCTCGGGTGAGGTGGGTCGCCTGCTAACCTCCGGCGGGGGCTCGTCAGGGTCGCCTGCCGTTCCGGGTTCAATCGTTTTACCGGGAGTACAGGAATATGTATGTAGGTACGCAGGTGGCGGCAAGGTACGATTCGGACTTCGAGCAGTGGGCGCAGCTGGGCGTGGTGAACATCTGCTCCGATCCGCCCGGAAATCCCCACACGTGGACGAAGGAAACGCTTGCCGCGCACAAAGAGAAGGTGAATTCGTACGGCATCGAACTCGATATCGTGACTATAGGACTCGAGATTTCGCGAGTTGAGCAGTCGATGTCGCCGAACATCGTGCTTGGCATAAGCCCCGAGCGGGATCGTGAGATCGAGTCGATCCAGCAGATCATCCGGTGGTGCGGTGAACTGGGAATACCGTCGGTCAAGTACAACCAGACCCTCATCGGCATCCTGCGCACCGAGCGGGAGGAAGGTCGTGGCGGTTCTCTCAACTCGACCTTCCGCTGGGCCAAGATGGACCAGGACGCGCCTCCCGGCATCGGCGGCGTGGTGAGCGAAGACGAGAACTGGGAGCGCATCGACTACTTCCTGGAGCGTGTCGTTCCGGTCGCCGCAGAATCAAAGGTCCGGATGGCGTGTCACCCTCACGATCCGCACACGCCGCCGGGCTTCATGGGCGTTCAACGGGTGCTTGGCAACATCGATGGACTGAAGAAGTTCGTACAGATGCACGAGAACCCGTACCACGGGCTGAACTTCTGCCAGGGCACGATAACGGAGATGCTCGACGATCCCGGCGAGGAGATACTCGACGTCATTCGGTGGTTTGGCAGTCGCGAGAAGATCTTCAATGTCCATTTCCGGAATATCCGGGGGCGGAAGTTGGATTTCACCGAAACGTTCCCCGACGAGGGCAGCATCGACTTCACGCGGGCTATCAAGGCGTACCAGGAGGTCGGGTACAAGTACATGCTTATGCCGGACCATGTGCCACATATCAGCGGTGAAGACCCGCAGGGCACGGCGTTCGCTTTCTGCTACGGGTATATCACGGCGCTGCTGCAGTCGATTGGCGAGCCACGAAAGCAGCCGTGGGTGACGAAGGGCCCGTAGGCTGGCCGGGCGGTAGCCAAACTGGCCGGGTGCTTGAAGTTTCATTGATGGTGATTTCAACCCGGAGAGAGCCCAATTAGGCTATCCTCGGCGGGTTATGCACCGGGAACCAACAATCGCGGGTAGCGCTCTTTTGAGCCGACTTCGGATGATCGTTCCGATATTCGTCCTTGTGATTGGCATCGGAACGCTGGGCTACCTGCTGCTCGAAGACGAGTTCGGGCTGATCGATGCCTTTTACTAGTCCGTGATCACAGTCAGCACGGTCGGCTTTGGCGAAATTAAGGAACTCAGCGACAGTTCGAGGATTTTTACGATCATCCTGATCCTGCTCGGGGTATCGGCGTTCACATATACGTTCAGAGCACTCGGTGAGGGGATCGTTGCAGGAGAGTTCAGGGGCCTTGTGAGGGCGAGGAGAATGCGTAAATCTATCACGGCTCTGAAGGGCCACAACATCATTTGCGGGTATGGGCGGACGGGGCGGCACATTGCCGAGGAGCTGAAGCTGGAAGGCCAGGATATCGTGATCGTCGAGAGCGATCCCGATGCGCTGGGCAGTGCGCAGGCCGACCAATGGCTGACGGTCGATGGCGATGCCGGCCACGACGAGGTCCTCATTGAGGCAAACATCGAGGCTGCGACCAGGCTGATCGCCACTACGGGCTCTGACGCGACCAACCTGATGATCTCGCTCTCGGCCCGTTTACTGAACCCGAGGCTTTTCATCGTTTCCCGCGCCGATGACGATGCAAACGAGCAGAAGCTGCTGAAAGCGGGGGCGAGCCGGGTTGTTTCGACCTACCGGTCGGCGGGTCGGAGAATGGCACAACTTGCGCTGCGTCCCAATGCGGTTGAGGTCGCCGACATCATGCTGGGCGACGAGAAGGTTTCGCTGTCGATCGAGGACCTGCCTGTCGGTTCGAGGTCGAAACTGGACGGAAAAACCCTTGAGGACTGCATCTCGCCCGAGGGCGCCAACTACATGATCATCGCGGTCAGGCGACGCGGTGTTGACCTGGAATTGATGCCACCTCTCTCGACAAAAGTGACGTCCGGTGACGTGCTGATTGCGTTTGGAACCCGGGACCAACTGCGCGAACTGGAGTCGTTCACGGTTGCGCCGGCAACGTAGTAAGCGGAGAGAACCATGCCCGGATACGAAATCACTCCCGATGTTGAGCAGTTCCTGGCTGAACGGCCCAACCTGGTACTGGCGACCATTCGGCGCGACGGGGGGCCACAGCTGTCGCCGGTGTGGTACGTGTGGCGGGACGGAGCGTTTTTCATCTCCACCATCACAAGCACTGCTAAGTGGGCGAACCTGACCCGCGACCAGCGCTGTAGCGGGATCGTCGATGACCCTGAAGGCCGGTATGTGTACGTATCGGGCGTGGCCGAGCTCGATGACGGCGACGTGCTGGATACGACGCAGGAGATAGTCCGTCGATACAAGACGGAGGAAGAATTCGGACCGTACATGGAGTCGATCTACCGCGAGGGGCACCGGGCGATCATCCGGCTGGTGCCGGACTGCGTGGTAACCCGCGACTTCAGGTAGGACTCCGGCGGGTCGGCGGGGGGGACTGTTGATTGGCGGGTTGTTGATGTGAACGTGCGGCTGCATTGCCTCGCTGCAGATGGGCCGGTAGTCCCGGTGTCGTCCGGGAAGTGATCGAGGAATGACTGTGGGCGACAAGCCGGATGCCTGGTGTAGACTCCCCGCGTTGCACTGCTGGTTGGCCTGGCACGTGTCACGGGCCGTCGCCTGCAACATGTACACGAATACGAGGAGATCGAGTTGAAAGTCACCGGCGTCAAAACAACCGTTATCGAAAACGAACCTCCGTATGTCGGCGGTAAATATTTTCTCTTGCTGGAAGTCGAGACCGATGAGGGCATTACCGGACTTGGCGAGAAGGTCACCGGTAGCTCGTTCAACCGGAGTGACTGGAAAGAGTTCACGTCCCAGATCAACCTGATTCATGAGACGGCCGAGGCGTTCCTGATCGGTCAGAACCCGTTCAATATCGAGAAAATCTGGAGCGACGCCTACGGCAGTCGGCACGACTACCGGCACCCGAGCCTTCACTACACCTCGGTGCTGGCGGCGATCGACTTTGCGTGCTGGGACATCGTGGGTAAGGCGACAGGGCAGCCCGTCTACAACCTCCTTGGCGGTCAGTTCCACGAGAAACTCCGAGCGTACGCCTACATGCCGAGGGGTTGGGATGAGAGCCCTGAACGCGCCGGTGAGATTGCGCAGCAGTTGCTCGACGAAGGGAACTCGGCGTGCAAGCTCGATCCGTTCGCACCCCTCCACCCGGGTCCTCGCGATATTTCTCTTGAGGAGATCGGCAGGGCTGCAGGGATTTTCGAGGGTATCCGCAACGCCGTTGGCGACAAGATGGAGGTTGGAATTGGGACCCACGGCCAGTTGACTACCTACAGCGCGATCCGTGTTGCCAATATCCTCGAGCAGTACAGCCCGTTCTGGTTCGAGGAACCCGTGCCACCCGAGAACATCGACGAGATGGCTCGGGTTGCCGCACACACGAGCATCCCTATCGCAAGTGGTGAACGTCTTGTTTCGAAGTATGAGTTTTCACAACTGATCGAGAAGCAGGCGGCACAGATAATCCAGATCGATGTCGGTCAGGCCGGTGGGATCCTGGAGGCGAAAAAGGTGGCAGCCATCGCCGAAGCGCACTACGCGATGATCGCTCCCCATATGTACTGCGGGCCGGTGGCTGCCGCTGCGGCGATCCAGGTCGATACCTGCTCTCCGAACTTCGTGATCCAGGAGGCGAACCAGGGTCCGCTCCACAAGACGATTTTCAAGGAGCCACTCGTTTTTGAGAACGGGTTCATCATCCCGCCGACCGGGCCCGGACTCGGTGTGGAACTGGACATGGACGTCGTTAACGCCCACCTGGCCGAGTAGCTGGCGCGCGGCATGGGATTTGCGTTAACTGAACACGTTGTGCATGGGGACCCGGCCAGGAATGGCCGGGTTCTTTTCAGGCTTTGTCCGTTCGTGGGTGTCGTTGTCGTTTGGGGATTTGTGGGGATGGCCGATCATTGCGCCGAACGACGATCCGAACGGGTGCCTGGAACGGACTACGGTGCGTCAGGATTGAACGATATTACGATGGCGCGCGGCGAAGAGTTGGAATAGCACCACGAACAACACGGTCGATGCGAACAGTCCGGCACCGATGAACAGCGGGGTTGAAGCGCTTCCTGTGATGTTCCGCCCGGCCCCCGCCACGGCCGGGCCTATGGCCTTGGCTGCGTAGGACCAGGTGTAGTAGACACCGAGTCCGGGGCCTCGATTTTCTGGCCGTAAACCGTCAGAGGGCAGGGCTACGAGTGGGCCGGTTGGCGGGCCGATCATCGCGCCGAACAGCATCGACAAGATGGCGGGAATGGCGAGGTACGGGAATACACCGATCGTTACCGCCAGCAGCGAGGCGAACATCATGATGGTGATCTGTGGCCGGCCGATCTTTTCGGCCAGGTATCCGCCGAGTGGTATCGAAAACATCGTGACCCACACGCCGATGCTCACAAGCGCATCGGAGTCCACTCTTGCTATCCCCCTTGCGACCAGCGCATCGGGGCCGAAACTGACGAACATCACGAAGCCGACGTTGTAGGCTGCCCATGCGAGGCCGGCCAGCGACGCCAGGACCAACTCGGGCCGGGAAAGCGATAGCAATCGTGCGCTCGCCACCGGTGCAGTCGTGGCTTGCGGAACGCGGACCATGAGTAACAGCGCAGCAAGGCCGACCGCGCTGATGGCGCTGGTCAGGAACATGACGGCCTGCCAGGAGAGGGCGTCGGCCATGGCACCCTGCCCCACCAGGCCGAGCGCGATGCCGAAGGGCCAGCTCGACACCATGATCGCCAGGGCGGTGCGGATTTCGCGGCCTGCGAACCGGTCGGTGACGATCTTGGTCATTGCGACATTGATCAGCACGGCGCCGATCCCGCTCACCAATCGTCCGGCTATGGCCAGGGCATAGGTGTCGCTCAGACCGAACACGATTCCGCCCACGACCATCAGCGATAACCCGTAACCCGCCATTCGCCTGTCGCCGAAGTACTTGATAAAGAAACCGCCGGGCAGGGCGATGGCAACACCCGGCAACATGTAGATGCCGATCAGGGTTCCGACCTGGGCATGGCTTATCAGGAGGTCGTCTCGCAGGAACGACGAGACAGAACCCACCGCCTGAAACTGGAAACTGAAGGTTGTCCGAATGAGGAACACTATTACGATGAACAGCCACCGGTTGGTCAGCATCGGTTCATTTTCAGCTCACGGCCTCTTCACATGATCATGGCCCTGTTGGCATCTCGACTTCAATCGGACGGGCCGGCACATAAGGCGAACCATTCAGTCGCCGAATTGTTCTGGAGACTACGAGATTTCCCGTTGCGTCACCACTTGCTCGACCACCGGATTCGCCAATTAGGCAGCGATAATGACGCCGGAAAGTAGGCACGGTTCATCACCGCGGTTAATCCATCGGTGGCGGCTGCCGCGCTGGATCACGCAATCCCCGGCACGCAACCTGGTTATCCCACCATCGAGTTCAAGATCGATCTCTCCTGAGAGGACAGTCACAAAGTCGAGGGTTTGGGTTGTATGCCAGCCATCCCGTCCGGACTCCATCACTCCACCATCGTCAAACTTCGACATCATTTCTGCGAACCCGCGTGTTGAGCGGTCGACTGCGCTGGATTCTTTCTCGGGCGGAACCCTGAGAACGATCCACTTGATGCCACCCGGCGGAGGCTGCATAGCGTAGTGACTTACATCGGCTGGATCATCAGTACCCCGAAGGTCGGGTGGTGTCGAGTCGGTCTGCCACAGGACATCGAATTCTGAGACTCCCAGGTCGAAGTGGCCGGGTGTATCGCCATCGTGAACTACCCCCGACCTTCCTGCGTCACTCACACCCGTAACTACGCGCCGGACAATCATTTCAATACACCTCACGAGTTCCATCGGCTGATGCCAGAAAACGACCGCACTTCCGAAATATTCCCTGATGAACAGCCCCCGCCGCAATCACTCAAAACGACCAGTTATCAATCGCGGTGGGATCACCGGGTAATCCCCGGTGCGACGTAAAAACGACGCTCGTGTGCATCGTCGGCCAAGGTACTGGCGTATTATGCCCGGCAGTCTTGCTAGGCATTCCAAAAAGAAACGCGCAGGGTGCGATATGTGGCGACTTTTGAACGATTCAGGAATCAGGCTCCCGGTGGTGGCACTCATCCTGGCCTTTGTGGTGCTTGTGGTAGTGGGTTGTGGCAGCGATTCGGGAGGGGCTGCGAGCGAAGCTGTGGTCGGTGCCCGGGTTAGCGACGACGGCCGAAGTTACACCTTCGACGAATTCACGGCGGTCGGGTTCAAGAAGAACAAGAGCTACGACGTGTCGGAGTTGCCGAGTGCAGAGTCGGCTTATTACGGGTTCTGGGGTCTCGACCCGTACAACCGGGAGGATTTCGAGCTTCGGTTTTACCCATCGCACGCAGACGCCGTTGAGCATGGCACCGACTTGGCGGAGGAGCGTACCGGCGAAGACGCGAAGCTGACCGATTCGACGGCGACGTGGACGGTTGGGGTGAAAGACGCCCGCGAGTGCCACGGTCTGCTCATGCAGTCGGCCCACGCTGCTACCTGCCTGGACGCGAAGTACTACGATTACATGATCGTCGGCAACCTGGTATTGCTCTGTCCGGGAGACGCGGTCGACGTGGCCCGCGAGAATTGCGATGAACTACTGGCGCAGCTTCAGTAGTTCTCTCGGCGGGGTTGACGGTTGGGCGCGGACCGGTTGGGTCGCGGAAGGCTGAATTCGTCGCGTTGATCCGCAGTCAAGACCCGCAAAGCTGGACTGAGATGTGGCTCGTCAGCCGTTTGGCTTGATGACGAATTTCACGCCTTTGCCTTCGCCTGAATCGACGATTGCCTGTGGAACGTCCTGAAGGGCGTAGCGGCCTGAAATGACGCCGTCGAGGTCCAGCTTGTTGATCTCTTCCGGTGTCCGTGCAAACACGTCGCCGCGCCCGAAAGCGCCTTTCAGCGTGATCTCGCGGTAGTGCATGTCGTAAAGGTCGACCGGCAGCGGCGCTCCCTCGGGGCACACCCCGATCATCAGCACCTGCCCGCGGGGGCGGACCAGTTCGACGCACTTTGCGACAAGTGCGGGTATTCCAACTGCTTCCGATGCGATATTTGCCCCATACCCGCCGGTCTGGTCCTTCACAAATTCGGTGAGATCGCTATCAGCGGGGTTGTGCAGCAGATCGGCTCCGAACTGCGTCGCCATCTCGCGTCGTGCGGCAACCGGCTCCGACATGATCATTGTTTCGACGCCCCTCCGTTTCAGGAACGCGAGGGTAAACAGGCCCATGATCCCGCCGCCAATGACAACGCCCACCGCCTCGTCGGGAATGTCCATCATCTCGGCGCCCGACAGGCAACATGCCGCAGGCTCGGTCAGCGCGGCCAACTCGAGGTCGAGTCCGTCCGGAATTCTCACTGCGGCCTGGGACGGCGCGGTCGCGTACTCTGCGAACATGCCTGATGACTGGTCTGCGTTTTCGCAGCGCGAGATCGACCACGTTTTGCACGCCGGGCACTCCCCGCACCAGCTGGTGGTGTTCATCACGACACGTTCGCCGATGCGACTCGAGTCGACGCCCTCGCCGACTTCGACGATGACGCCCGAACCCTCGTGACCCAGCACCCTTGGCGGGGTGGAGGGGAAAAGCCCCTGCGTGATGTGGACGTCGGTGCCGCAAACACCAACGGTGTCCATTTTCACCACAACCCTTCCGGGATGGGCCCCGGGGTTGGGGACCTGGTCGAGGGAGAACTTTTCAGCTCCGTGCCAGGTCATGAGTCGCATCATCGGGCTTGCCTCGCATCATCTACCGGGGCGTGATGGGTTCCGGTAGCCCAGTTGGTATCGGTGAAATCTGGCTTCGGGTATTGTCGCATGGCATTTTATCCACGCGCGGAGCTGTGGGCTGTTCGGTAGCGAGTACCCGAGTGGCGAGCGGTCAGGACTCGATTCCGCACGTTTTCAGTGCCACCAGGATTTCGTCGGAGAGGCTAGTAAGGTCGCCCGAGCTTGTTGCGATCACCACGCTGGTGAGGGCGGCGGGTTCCAGTTCGCCGCTGAGGCACCTTAGCTGTTCCACCGTCAGATCGCTGACCGGGATCGCGGTGGCTGTCGGTTCGTCGACAACCGGGTCTTCCGGTATCGGGCCATCTGGTATCGGGCCGTCGCCGTCGCCGATTCCACCATCGGGTTCAACTGGAATGGGAATACCACCGCCACACTGCTCCAGGGCTTCCTGGAACCCTTCAGGCGGTTGGCCAGTCGGGTTGCGGAGCGATTGGAGTGCGTCGGCACCCAGCAGATCGGCCAGGCATTCCTGGAGGGCACCACCGGCGAATCCGCCGCCATCCTGCCGACCGGAACCGCCGCGAGCACCTCGCGCAAAATCGCCACCGGCAAAGTTCACGCCACATTTTTCGAGAGCGGTGGTGAACTCTTCACCAAATCCGCCAGCGGTAAATCCGCTGCCACGCTGTCCGGAACCATCGTCGCCCCGACTCCCGAAGTCCAGTTCGAAATCTTCGCCAAGCTCTCCGGTCAGGCACTCTTGAATTTCGGGATCGGCCAACGCACCAAGACCACCGATACCTCCAAATGCCCCGAACCCGCCATCGGTACGACCCTCGCCGGGCACGCGCCGTGCGCCGCCAAAACCGCCGCTCACATCGAGGCCGCACGCTTCGAGTATGGCGAGTTCGTCGCTGCCCAGCCTTCCGAGCAGGCTGCGCCCGAAGTCAGGTGATTCGGGATCGAAATCTTCGCCAAGTTGTTCAGATATGCACTCCCGCACTGCGGGATCGTCGAGGACAGTCCCGGGTGCTCCGTCCTCAGAACCGGCAGATGGGACTTCACTGGTGGGGGTAACTACGACCGTCGGGATCGGGGTTGGCGGTTCGGTCGCCGGTTTCGATTCCGTAGACCCGCATGCCACAGCTATCACCGCCAGCATGAGGGCTACCGCAATGAGCAATTTGCCGTGTCGCATTCGAGTCCCAGTACATTAGTTTCCGAAGCAAAGAAGGTCGCGATCAGCACGTCCCCGTGCGGACGTGTGACCACGATGTGAGAGTTTATTCGTCCGGTTTTCAGAAAATGTGAAGATTCGCGGGTGACCTACTGCACCACGCTCAGCAGGTCGGCACAGGCCCGGAGCGATTCGAGAGTGTCCCTGCCCTCGCACATCAGGACCATGTTCCCTGCAACAACGTAGTCGTAATACTTTGGAAAGCCGCACCTGCCAACGTGGTGCCCACCGTTGGCGTCGCACCTCCGGCGCTCGGTGAGACCTTCCTGCCAGCGTTGGTCGTCGGCGTACAGCGAGGCGTCTCTGCCGGTGGCTTCATCGGCGAAGGCGACACCGATTTCGCTGGCCGCGGCATGTGTGAAGTAGAAGCGCACTTCGTACTCAAGCCGATCGTAGGGATCGGTCCCGTAGAAGCCGTAGTGCACCGAACTGGCGCTCTCGAGGTCCCTCACATCGTAGGTCTCGGCCTTCTTGAAGCCGACATCGGTGAGGTCTGCAATCGTGTATTTGCGCTCGGTGTCTTCGAGGCTGGCGATCAGTCCGTCGAACGAGTACCTGACGCCACAGAGTTCGATTGCGCTGGCGAAGGCTGAGACCAGGTCTCCCCTGAGCAGCCCACCATAACCGGCAGCGAACGATTCGCCCAGCTCACCCGCCATGCACTCCTCGTTCCGCGAGGCGTATTCGACGGACGGTCCGCCGGATTCGGCTGTGTCCTCGTCATCCAGGTTGCTGAGGGCCGTCAATTCCGCAGGAGTCAGGCATTGCACGAACCCCTGGATGGCGATCCTGACCGGTTCAGTTTGCGGTCCGTCGGTGCCCCACATCAACTCAGTCAGGGTGCGTTCTGGAAGATCGTCGAGCAGTGAAGCTACGCATGCCGAGGACGAGCCGCTGAACGATCCCAGCTTTGCCTGAATTTGACCTGCCATGAAACCGGCGACAAATTCGTTTGAGAAGCAACTGCCCAGGGCTTCAACCTCAGAGGCGTTCGGTTCGCCGCCATCGCCAGAGGCAAGATCCTCAAGCCGTTCGAGGCCGATCGAAGCCGTCAGGCACTGCGCGTCGGCCTCGGGCATTTGCGCGAGAAACCCTTCGATGTCATCGGGTCCAGCGGTGATGATCGTGAACTCGGGTACCGGGGTTGGGATTGGGACCGGAGTGGGCGTTTGCGGTACGGTCGTTGGTTCGGCGGCAGCGTTCCCGCACGCTGCGGCGACCAACGCCAGTACGAGCGCTATCGAGATCAGGAGGGTACGGCGCGGCATTCGGTCCTCAAGCAGCCCGGTGTGGATTCGCGCAGGTAGTCACCACTCAACTCGAGTCGGTCGGGGGGATGAATGCGCTCCATCATGTTACCCCGATGTCACAGTCGGAGTGAGTGGACTCATGAACAGGTGGAAACTGCCGAGCCTATACTTGATTTCCCGACCGCAGCGTAGCGGAGCGGAGGGACCCGGCGGGGTCGCGTGAGTGCGGATCTGCTGGCAGGGGCGCGTGGGAGCTGAATCGGCGGGTGGAGCCCGTATTGACAGCGGTCCCTCCGCTACCGGTCGGGACGAGGGGATCTCTGCCTGTTACTGGCGGTCTTTCACAAACACTGCGATCTCGCGGGGGTTCATGCGACCGAGCTGGGTGGTTGCGTAGAGAGATGCGGCTACCAGTCCGCCTGGACTCAATATGAATTCGGCAGGTTGCATGATCGTTAGGTCCTGGCGTTCACCGGGCCATGCCCCGAGAGCCTCGATCTCGGCTTTGCCCATTCCGAACCCGACCGGGAACTTGAGACCACCTTCTGAAACAACCGTGCGTGCACCTTCCTCAGGGTCGGTGCTTGCGGCGATCACCTTGATGCCCAGGCGATCAAACAGCTTGAGGGTTTCCTGTACGGCAGCCAACTGGCGCGTGCAATAGGGTCACCATGCGCCCCGGTAGAACAAGATGTACGCCCAGGAGTCGTCATAGTCGTCTGGTAGTGAGATCGAGCCGCCATCAGGCAGGGCAAGGTCGAATTCCGGAAACTGGTCGCCGGGCATCAGAATTGGCATCGGTTCGTTCTCCTGTGAATCGCTATTTTGATTCGTTCCACCTGGAAATCGATGCACGAATCGAATCGGGCACGCTAATCCTGGGCTTGTGCAGGGCGTCGGGCTCTGGCGTTCCGAAGACCGTTTTCACCGGAATGACGCCGGCCCAGTAATCGAGTTCGAGGTCCTCGGGTTCCTCGCCGGGGCCTTCAGCACGAATCTTCACCGAAGCCTCTTCGATCTCCATGCGGATGACGGCGGTCTGGACAAACTCGGAGTCGCTGGGCTTGCGGGCCTCGCTCTACCGGCCCGGTGTGATGTGCTCGACGAGGAGCTCCATCCCGCGCAGCTTTTCGACCACGTCGGTGATCTCGGCGCATTTGCCGAACAGGACCGCCGAGCGATAGTTGATTGAGTGGTGAAAGTGCGACCGGGCGGCTACGATGCCATCGAGGTGGGTGACCTCGACGGTGAGTTCCTTGCCGTTTCGCACAGCACGGGTCATACCAGCGCCGGTCGAGCCGTGCAGGATGATCGAGTTGGCGTCGCGGACGTAGAGCGTTGGGATCACGACGATGCCATGGTCGCCTTGGTAGCCGACGTGGCAGACGAACCCGGCGTCGAGGACCGCGTTGACCGTTTCACGGTCGTACGTGGCGCGTTGCTGTGCCCGTTTGACCTGTGTACGTTTGCTGCTGGGACCGCGGGGTTTTTCCGTGCTCAACCGGCGGGCCTGACGACGATGTTCACGAGCCTGCCCGGCACATAGATCAGCTTGACCTCGGCAGTGCCTTCCAGGTGGCGGGCGACGTTTGCACTGGCCTTTGCGGCCGCAACCGCACCGTCCTGGTCGACATCGGCAGGTACTTCGATCTGGTCGCGTACCTTGCCGTTTACCTGCACGGCGAGCGTGATCGTGTCGGTGGTGGTCAACGACTCGTCAAACCCGGGGGTCGATTCGACGTGAATCGAGCCCGAGTGGCCGGTTCGGTGCCACAGCTCTTCCGATATATGTGGAGCGAGTGGGGCCGTGTGCAGCAGCAGCCGGTCGACCCCGGCACGCCACGACGCGGCAGAAACATCGCCTGCATCGTGGGCGCGGATCAACTCGGTCGTGTACTCCATCAGGGCAGCGATCGAGGTGTTGAATTTGAACACCTCCATATCGGTGAGAACTCGCTTGGTCGTAACGTGCGAGGCGCGCTCGAGGCTGCGCTCGGCTACGTCATTCCCGGAATCGCTCAACCCGGAGGAATCACGCTGCGCCACGTCCCAGACCCTGCCCAGCCAGCGTCGTATGCCGTTGATCCCGGAGTCCGACCAGTCGCCTCCCTGGTCCCACGGCCCCAGGAACATCAGGTAGCAGCGCAGTGTGTCGGCCCCGTGCTGCGCAACGATCGGGTCGGGCGTCAGCGGGTTCGAGCGCTTCGAGATCTTTTTGTGGTCCCTGATCAGCATGCCCTGGTTCATCAGCCGGGCGTACGGCTCGTCGAAATCGACATACCCGAGGTCGCGCAGGGCCTTGTTGAAGAACCGTGCGTAGAGCAGGTGCATCACTGCGTGTTCGGCGCCGCCCATGTAGGTGTTGACGGGCAGCCACGCACGGACCTGCTCTGCGTCGAGCGGATCTTCACCGGGATTCGGGCTTGCGAACCTCAGGTGATACCAGGACGAGCACACGAAGGTGTCGAACGTGTCGGTCTCACGCTTTGCCAGTTTGCCGCAGTCCGGGCAGGTTGTGTTCAGGAACTCCGAGTGCTGTGTTAGCGGTGACTTGCCG